>JBASAR010000267.1:0-1712 GCA_049650705.1 Pontixanthobacter sp.
CGCGACCGATAACGGACCCGACAGATTCGGGCCGAAATGTGGCGATTCGCTCTTTCAGCCCAAACCGGTTTCATCGGAAACTATGCAGCCCATCGCATTTCCGCCGCATTTTCACGACCAGTAGAGTGTTAGCGCCGGTGAACCGTTGAGGCGGTTTGGAACCGTTAGGGCATTGTCCCTAAAGACGCTGCCATGCAAACACGCACCGATATTTCGAGCGCTTCCCGCGCCCCGTTCGTTCAGGCCCGCACCACTGCCAAAGGTGATGTGCGCGCCGCTTTCGTCAACCGCGCCCTGGGTGCCCTGGCGCTGGTCGCGTTGATCCCCGTGCCGATCGCATCCTTCGCAATGGGGGACGATACGGCGGCCGCCAGCGATGTCGCGTTCGAGGACAAGTTCGAACGGTTCGACGATCTGCCGCCTATGCCGCAGGCCGAGGGCAATGTGGTCGACATCACCGAATTCACTCCCCCGATCGAAGCCGCACCGGAACCCGAACCCGTCGCCACCCGCGCAATCGCAGGCGGTGTCGCATCCTATTACGGTCGCCGTTTCCAGGGCCGCCGGACGGCCAATGGCGAACGGTTCGACATGAACGCGCTGACCGCCGCGCACAAGACGCTGCCCTTCGGCACGAAGGTCGCCGTGACCAACCCGCGCAATGGCAAGACCGTGACCGTGCGGATCAACGACCGCGGGCCCTATGCCCATGGCCGCACCATCGATCTGAGCCGCGCCGCTGCCAAGCAGATCGGCATCGTGCAGCGCGGACATGGCAAGGTCGAACTCGCGCTTCTGAACTAAGCCGCGCCATCCCCGCGCCCCGGCCCCGAACCGGAGGTGCGGCGTTCAGGCGGGCACGGGCTCGCCTTCTTCGGCATACTGCGCTTCCTCTTCCTGCGCATCGTCCGCTTCCGGAAGGGCAGGCACCCATTTGTCGCAATCGTTGCGGCGATAGGGCACGAAGTCCTCGCCATAGCGCCACCAATCGGGATCCCCGGCCATGAAGGCGTCCATCTGGCTCGCCTCCACTTCTGCGGGATCGCCCAGTTCCTGCAACGCCGGCGCATAATCGGGCCGCGCATCCTCCATCCGATGGAACAGGCGCGCGATCGGCGGGAAGTGCGGACACTCCGCGCAGGCCGGCCAGTCCGGGCGGTCGCAGCATGGCCCATCGCCATCGGTATTGACCGTAGGCACGGGGCCCTCCGCCGACATGGTGTAATGCGGCCTGTCGCGGGATGCCTCATACGCGAAACCGGGGCAGTCGCAGGATGGCTCCGGCCGGGTAGACGGCGCCGCAGTGTCGGGAGACATGGACCGCTTGTTACACGGTCCTGACGAAGACGCCGCCGGCGTTTCCGGCACCGCCTCCACGCGCGTTTCAACGCGGTTCTCGACCCGGTTCTCGATTGCGGGCGGCAGGTCCTCCCCATCGCGGATACGCGCCAGCACATCGTCGAAATCATCGGCCATCGCGGTCGCGTCCGCATTGTCGTCCAGCCGATCGAGCCGCCCCAGATGGGCGAGCAGCAGCCGCGTATCGAAACGCCGCCGCTGTCCCACGACCTCGCCATGGAACCACACGTCTTCGGTGAAGCCGTCGATCGCCCGGTCGGCCAGCACCGCCACCGAATGCGCCTTCGCCACCAGCAGCGCGGCATCCCATGCGCGGCGAAACACGCCATTGCCGCGCCGCATCCGATAGACCG
>JBASAR010000268.1:0-2766 GCA_049650705.1 Pontixanthobacter sp.
ATCGCACAGTTCAAGTTGCGCGAAGGCATGCCGATCGGTTGCAAGGTCACGCTTCGTAAGGAACGCATGTTTGAATTTCTCGATCGTCTCGTCACGGTGGCGATGCCCCGTATACGTGACTTTCGCGGATTGAACGCGAAGTCGTTCGACGGCCGGGGCAATTATGCGATGGGATTGAAGGAACAGATCGTGTTCCCCGAAATCAGTTACGATAAGATCGAAACCGTACGCGGGATGGATATTATCGTGACCACCACCGCCAAGACCGACGATGAGGCGCGCGAGCTGCTGCGCCTGTTCGGTTTCCCGTTCCCCGCTGAAAAGCAGGATGAAGAAAAGCAGGCCGCGTGAGCGTATCTGCCGATATGATGACACAAAGGAAGAGAGCTTAAGTCCATGGCGAAACTGAGTTCCATCAACAAAAACGAGCGGCGCAAGAAGCTGGTCAAGAAGTACGCGGCAAAATACGCGAAACTGAAGGCCGTTGCCGACGATCGCTCGCTCGACGAAAGCGAGCGCATGATCGCTCGTCTTCAGATGGCTGAAATCCCCCGCAACGCCAACCCCACACGGGTTCGCAATCGTTGCGCGACGACCGGCCGCCCCCGCGGCTATTACCGGAAATTCGGCCTCAATCGTATCGAACTGCGCAATCTTGCCAATCGCGGCATGATCCCCGGCGTTACGAAATCCAGCTGGTAAGGAGCCGATAGATGGCTATGACCGATCCATTGGGTGACATGCTCACCCGCATCCGCAACGGGCAGCGCGCAAAAAAGGATTCCGTCCTTTCGCCCGCTTCGAAACTGCGTGCCAACGTGCTGGAAGTGCTTCAGCGCGAAGGTTACATTCGAGGCTATGTCGAGGACGACAGCGCCAAGCATCCCGCATTGCGTATCGAACTCAAATATTTCGAAGGCGAGCCTGCAATCAAGCATGTCGCCCGTGTGTCCAAGCCCGGGCGGCGCGTCTATTCCGGTTCGAAAGAACTGCCGATCGTGCGCAACGGCCTTGGCATTACCATCGTTTCGACCCCGCGCGGTGTGCTTTCAGATAACGAAGCACGCACCGAAAATGTCGGCGGCGAAGTTCTTGCGGAGGTCTTCTGATGAGCCGGATCGGCAAAAGAGCGGTAGGGATGCCTTCGGGCGTGTCCGCGAACATCGAAGGCGACACGCTGAGCGTAAAGGGTCCGAAGGGCACCTTGGCGATGGGCATGTCCGACCAGATTTCCTACAAGATCGACGGTGACGAAATTCAGGTCAACCCGGCCAACGATACCAAGGTTGCGCGTTCCTATTGGGGTATGCACCGCACCTTGGTGTCGAACCTGGTCGAGGGCGTAACCGAAGGTTTCACCAAGACATTGGAGATTTCGGGGGTCGGCTACCGTGCGCAGGCGCAGGGTCAGAAACTGAAGCTGCAACTCGGCTTCAGTCACGATGTCGATATCGACATTCCGCAAGGGTTGGACGTGAAAACACCCGACCAGACGACGGTCATCATTTCCGGTATGGATAAGCAGGCCGTCGGCCAGCTCGCCGCTGAAATTCGCCGCTGGCGCAAACCTGAACCGTACAAGGGCAAGGGTATCAAATATCAGGGCGAATACGTCTTCCGCAAGGAAGGGAAGAAGAAGTAAGATGGCAAAACTCTCTCTTTTCGAACGCCGCCGCCGCCGCGTGCGTTCCGCGCTCCGCAGCCGGTCGGGCGATCGTCCGCGGCTTTCGGTTCATCGGACCGGTCGGCATATCTATGCCCAGATCATCAGCGATACCGATGGCCGTACGGTCGCATCGGCATCGACCCTGGGGATCGACACCTCCGGTGCCAATGTCGATGCCGCGACGCAGGTGGGCAAGAACATTGCCGATGAGGCGAAAAAGGCTGGCGTCACAACCGTCGTGTTCGATCGCGGTGGCTTTCTTTTCCATGGCCGCGTGAAAGCGCTTGCCGATGCCGCCCGCGAAGGCGGGCTGGAGTTCTAAATTATGGCTGACGACAACACAAAGCCGGATACCGATGGTGCCGATGCGAGCGCATCCGAGGTCAAGAAGATCGAAGACGCACCCGTGACGCAATCGCCCAGGACGGATGCCGATGCGCAGCCTGAATTGGCAAGCGCCGGATCGACGCCGACCCCGACGACGGCAGATACGGAAGCCTCCGCAAACCAATCCGCGGCAAGTGGCGAGCCAACCCAGGCACGCACACCGCAGGACGCGCGCAATTCCGGCGCACCTTCGGGTGGACGCGGTGGCCCCGGTGGCAATCGCGGCGGACGCGACAACAATCGCGGTGGCGGCGGCAGCCGTGGGCGCGGCGGTCGCGACAACCGTCGTGGCGGCCGTGACGAGCCCGATGACGGCATCGTCGAGAAACTGGTTCATATCAATCGCGTATCGAAAACGGTGAAGGGCGGTAAGCGTTTCGGCTTCGCCGCCTTGGTTATCTGCGGCGATGGATCGGGCAGGGTTGGTTTCGGACATGGCAAGGCACGAGAAGTGCCCGAGGCCATCACGAAGGCGACAGCAGCCGCCAAGAAGAAGATGATCCGCGTGGCACTCAAGGATGGCCGCACGTTGCATCACGACGGCAATGGCCGTTTCGGTGCCGGCAAGGTAACCATCCGTACCGCGCCTGCGGGAACCGGTATTATCGCAGGTGGCCCGATGCGGGCGATCTTCGAAAGCCTGGGCGTTTCCGACGTGGTGACGAAATCCGTGGGTACGTCCAACCCCTACAACATGATCCGCGCGACTTTCG
>JBASAR010000269.1:0-3010 GCA_049650705.1 Pontixanthobacter sp.
CAGGCCGTGCGCGAAAGACGACGCATGGTTGGGTAGCCCCGTTGTTGCATCGCCCTTCATCTGCGATACCGGCGCGCGATCATGCCCCGAACTCCGTCTGCGGAAAATAAATATGACCAACGAAAACATCGAACGCGAAATTGCGCAATTCTTCATCGAACGCGAAGGCGAAGGCGTCATGGATTCCATCCGCGAGATGGATTTGATCGATGCGGGAATTCTCGATTCGCTCGATTTGGTCAGTCTGGCCACCATGATCGATACACGTTTCGGCGTGAAGCTCGACGTGGGCGATCCGGCAACTTTCGCATCGATGCGGCGGTATGACGATTTGGTGAAACTGGCGCAGACCGGAACACCGGCGCCTGTCCGATAAAATCGCATCAAAGACCGATCCGTCCAGACCTGATGCGCACCGTAACCCTCTTTTCGAGGATCTGGTCAGCTTTCGAAGCGGAGCCGGATGCAATCATCCTGCGCGACCATCGATGCGATTGGACCTGGACGCGGTTGTTGGAACGTGCGGCGGGCTATCGCGACATGGTGGGCGAATTGCCCATCGCCTCGGCCGTTGCGGTCCCTGTCATCGTCGATCGAACAGGCGAGACGATCGCGTCGATCCTCGGCATTCTGATGAGCGGACACGCATTCGCACCACTATCACCCAACCAGCCGGTCGAACGGCTTCAAGCGTGCGTCGACGCGCTCCGAGCCGAACATGTCCTGCTGATGCCCGAAAACGATGAAGCGAATAAATTGCGGGCAGGGCTCGAAGCAAAAGCGATCGCATTGCCAGCCGGCAGGAAAGGGGTGCCGGAAAGGACGGCGGAACCCGATTGGGATACGCTTTTATACATCCTGTTCACCTCCGGCTCCACCGGGACACCGAAAGGGGTGCAGGTAAGTTTCGGCAATATCGAGAATACGATGATGTGGAGCCGCGATATCATCGACTGGCACGACAACGACGTCATCGGAAATGTCGCGCCGTTTTTCTTCGATATTTCTATGTTCGATATGTTCGCGGCATTCTACTTCGATGTCACATTGGGCATTCTGTCCGCGCCATCGAACATGGCCGTTACGCTCCAGGAGATCGAAGCGGCTGAAATATCGTCCATATTTTCCGCACCACTGTTCTTTTCGCAGTTCGTCCACACGAACAGTTTGAACGATGACAGATTGCGCAACGTCCGCCGTATTCTATCGGGTGGAGATTTTTTTCCGCCTGCGCATATCTTGGCTTGGCTGGATGCCCGCCAGCAGACTGAAATCTGGAATGTATGGGGCCCGACCGAAACCTCGATCGTGAATACGATGCACCGCGTCGATGGCGCGGACCGATCCTTGCTGGCGAACGGTCAGTATCCCCCCGTCGGACGCACCCATCCCCGTATGCCGTTCGTGCTGCTGGACGAAAGCCGACAGCCTGTCGCGCCCGGTGTCGAAGGCGAGATTTGTATGATCGGCGATTGCGTTACGCTGGGATATCTTAACGATCCGGTACGGACCGAAGCGGCTTATTTCGAATATGACGGCCAGCCCGCGTTCGGCACGCAGGATTTGGGCAGAATGGATGATCTGGGCAATCTCTTCATGATCGGGCGTATGGGGTCGATGGTGAAGGTCGGCGGCTACCGTATCGAATTGGGGGAGGTGGAAAGCGCCGCTACCCGTATCGACGGGGTGCGATTGGCCGGCGCATTCGTGGACGATACGGTGCCGGAACTGAAACAGGTGCAGCTGGCGATCGAAATGGCGCCGGACGGATCGGCAGACATCTTCGCAATCAAGCAGCGACTGCGCGCGATGCTGCCGTCCTATATGGTGCCGAAGAAAATCCACGTGTTCGACCGGTTGCCGCGATCGCCCAACGGCAAGATCAACCGATCCGTGCTCCTAAAAAACGTAACGGGCGCAAAGTCATGAAAGGGTACTGGAACACTGCCGATGGCGTCGTCGTTCCCGAATGGATCGACCGGAACGGGCATATGAACATGGCGCGCTATGCTGCGGTGTTCGATCGTGCCTGCGACGCGTTGCTTCAACGCAGCGGTTTCGCATCGGAAGACGGCGATATGACTTTCGTGGCCGGGCGATTGTTGATGAACCACAGGCGCGAATTGATGCTGGGGGAGGAGTTCGTGGTCTGGTCCGGGTTCAGTCACGTGACGGCGGACGATGTGGTGATGACACACCGATTGACCGTGGGGCAGGCGCGGCGGGCCACCTGCGACATTCAGGGGACGGCATTCTCCCTGGCAAAGCGAGCGAAGGTCACGTTGGACGATCGCCAGATCGCGCGGCTGAACACGTTCGGCGTCGCCGGTCTCCGCAACCCTTTCGATCGGTTGGACCGCTCATGACTGCCACCTGGCAAATCACGATATTCATGGTCGAAGGCAAGGCCAATCACGTCGGTTTGAATGTGCCCGATCGCGGGCTGGCCGATCTGTCGCTATTGGGTGCCCGCATCGTTCCCTGGTCGAAAGACCGGATGCCGAAAGGCGAACGGTTCTTCTACGCCGTCGACGTCGACCATCCGCAAAAGGCGCTCGAATTTCTGGCCAAACCCGGACTGCTTTGCGCACCGATCCTGCAACAGGAACGCAGCGCCAGAGGGTGGCATCTGACGCCCGACGCCCCCGATTTCGTGCGGACCCTGCGCGACACCCGGTCCTACGATCCGGCGGACATGAACTGCGTGGAATGGATCGTGCGCGCCTTGGAACTGGGCGGGCTAACAATGCCGGACGATATCATGACGCCTACCGAACTGCACGATTGGTGCCGCGCGCATGCGACCGTGACGACGGCAGCGGATCGCGCGCAATGATGGACGCCGATACGCTGCGCCGTACCATCCGGGATGGCTACGACGCGGTGGGCATTCACGAACACGGCCTCGCCTTCATCTACACCGATCTGCGCAGTTTTGGACAGGCGGCGGCGCAATTCGAAAGCCGGGAGGCCTTTTTCCGCGCCATCGTCGATCCGCTTCTGCAGAAAG
>JBASAR010000270.1:0-2788 GCA_049650705.1 Pontixanthobacter sp.
AAGCAGAGGCTTTCTCCATAAAGGTTTTGACGCGCCTGCGATCAATACTTGAAAAACTCAGCTTGCGATCACGGGCTTTGCCGAAGGTAAGGCTGTCGGCATCAATGCGGTTGCGTGTTGCCGCGCCGTGAAAGCGTGGGAAGTCCAGCACCGGTATCTTACGCTCGGCGATGAAAGCCAGAAGCTCTTCGTCTTCTTCAAACCCAGACCAGTCCATAGCAACGCCTTGATTCTTTATAAAAAGGTGCTTCATCGTAGGAAATTGAACAACGTATTTTTGGAACAAGCTCAGGCTGTCGTAGGAGCCATTGGAGACAAACCAATGAATGAACCTTACGTTATCTTCTGCGGCCAGAGAGAGAATATCGTTCTCATGTAGCCATCGTTTTAAGGCTGGCTGCACTTGGGCTGGAAGGTTGACTAGAGTGCGCTGTTTAATAGCACTTAAATACAACTTGTTCGCAGCATCGTCATATTTTTCTCCTTCTGAAAAGATGGCAACTTTGCAGTTGCAAGTTTTGCCGTAAATTCTCATGCAGTCAGGGTTCGACCTGTCACTCTCGTACAAATTGAAAGGGATGGAGCGATCCAGCAGATGCTGGCATGCAGCGCGACAAACCATAGATTTGCCCACGCCACCCTTGCCACCCCCGTACAGATGTAAATCTGCCATGGGGTAAGAACCTCCTATTTTGTATTGCCTATATCTGAATCTTTCGACGCATCAGCGTCATCGCCAAAGGTAATACCGTATTGCTGCTCAAACTTCTGAAACTGTTGTTCAAGATAGTCTGAGGCAGATACGCCGTCTGCGTCCGCAGTCAGTGCTCTTAACTGACCGATATCAAGCGGTACTCCTGACTTTGGCAGCGCAACCGTATCACTAGCACCGTCCAATGCCAAAGTGGATTCCTGACCAGGAAGTGCGTCAGCAAGGATATCTTCTATCGGGCCATCATAGAGGTGCTCGATATTAAGGCGTTGATAGTCGGCATACGTCCACGGCTCCAGTTCTTGATATTCTTCCGGCATGGGAATGAAGTTATGCCTTGGGTCACCTTGTGGGGGCAGCTCGCCTACGATGGAGGGCGGGTAGGTATTCCACCACTTTAAATCTCCAGCTTTATATACGCCGGTAAGACCAATGCCGTTGGCAGGATCAAAGATAGGAATATCGCCCATCACCCCTGGCCGCAGAACATCTTCCTCGCCATGGGTTTGACTGACAGTGCGACTTCTACCCTGATTGTGATTGTGAGACGTGCTCTGAACTAAACGAGAAAATCGAACTTTGCCAAATATCTGGCGCAGCCACTCTTCTGTTTTGGCATCCGATAGACGTAAACCAGCGATGTGATTGAAGTTAGCTAGGATCGTATTTGAGACATGCTCATTGAAGTTTTCAACCACATGCGAGAGCGACTGAAATCCAACAACGATGGCAACACCACGCTTGCGCAGCTCTGTCACAGCGGTCAGTAACGGTTTAAAGCCACCTAAACTTCCAAGCTCATCTAGGAATAGCCAGATCAGAGGAATGGAGGAAAGTGGTGCTTCCATCAACAACTGTATTAATCTGGTCAACAGGATGCGATTAACGCTTTTCAGTGCCGCTTCAGAAGTAGCTGATCGACCTAATACTAAAATCGAGCTACCGCTGGCCCATCTTGTCAGACTGAAAGGCTTGTTACCGTAGACCGTCTCCGACTTATGCCAGAGAGCTGCTATCACCTCGTATTTATCGAGCTGAGTAATCAACGTGGCCATAATATTGGCCGACGTTTTATCAGATCCAAAACCTGCTAACAGGTGAGCTAGCTTTGGTTCATCTTGCAGGATGAGCCTGATGAAACTCTCACTCCTAGACGCCATCAATAAATCTCGAAACGTGAATCTTTTGGGGGCTACAATGTTGAAATAGCGGACAACCGCTACCAAGACGTTTCGTGCAGAATTATCCCAGTAGGGATCGGTGGCCTTAGGGTTGGGTTCAATAAGAATCCTACCTAATTCTCTAGCATGGTCTGCTGTACGAATATCTTCTGCTATCGCCCATGAGCGACTCCGCTGATCAAAAGGATGAGTAAGGATAATAGAACTAGGCGGAAATCCCATAGCCTCCAACATCGCTGGCGTTTCGCCTGCTGGGTCGTAGATAACCGCTCGCTTTCTACCGTTGCCATTAGTCGGTTCTGAGCCGATGCCTCCCAACGCCTGAAGCATGAGTAGCTGTATGCTTACGGACTTTCCCGAGCCAACTGTTCCAGCGAATAGATAATTTTTTGTGGCATCTCTGGTAGATGTACGAACGCCACCGAACGCCATACCAGAATCACCTTGTCTAGCCCTGCGCTTTGCCATTTGAGTGCCGACCTGCCTCGCATCTCCTTGGATGTAGCTGCCTTCTTCGGCTGTTTTTGCACCGCTTCTTGGCCCGAAGACGCATTGCAGCACGAAGGTAATTACAAAGGTGAGAATGATGCCTGTCACTGGCATAGCGATGCACAGCCCACCGGTAATTCCTAAGTACAGCGCTAGTTTCATCCAGACATGACCATGGTTACGCTGTCGCTCTGAGCGCATCCTGCTGTACATCAAATTGGCAATGAACAGCACATAGACTGCTGCTACCATCAACACCATTCCTGCGATCGCACCGATCACCATCAGCAGGGTGTAGTACCAAATAAGCACCGCCATCGTGCAAACCAGCCAGCGTCCAGCTGTATTATTCAGAACGCTGGTGATAGGGTTTGTTGAATTGTGAAAAGTAGGTTTCATAGATTAA
>JBASAR010000271.1:0-27299 GCA_049650705.1 Pontixanthobacter sp.
CGAAACCGGCGAAATCGCGACCTCCGCCCATACGAACGAGAAGGACTGAACCCATGCGCGCACTTACCTGGCACGGAACCCACGACGTACGCGTCGATACCGTCGACGATCCGGAGATCGTCAATCCACGCGATGCGATCATCAAGGTGACTTCCACCGCGATCTGCGGCAGCGACCTTCATCTGTACGACGGGGTTATTCCCGGCTGCCTTCCCGGCGATATTCTCGGACATGAATTCATGGGCGAGGTGGTCGAAACCGGCGCGAAAAGCACGTTGAAAAAGGGACAGCGCGTCGTCGTTCCTTTTACTATCTCGTGCGGTTCGTGCTTCTTCTGCAACAAGCAGCAGTTTTCCGCCTGCGACAATGGCAACCCCGCCGACAAGCAGGACATGTCGGAGAAACTATACGGCAAAGCGATGGGTGGATTGTTCGGTTACAGTCATATGACCGGCGGTTATTCCGGAGGGCAAAGCGAATATGTCCGCGTGCCGTTCAGCGATGTCGGCCCGATCGTGGTCCCAGACGGCATGGACGACGATCAGGTCCTGTTCCTGTCCGATATTCTTCCGACCGGCTGGATGGGTGCGGAAAACGCCGAGATCGAGGAAGGCGATACGGTCGCCGTATGGGGCTGCGGTCCGGTTGGCCTGTTTGCCGCGCAGTCTGCGAAGATTATGGGTGCGGCCCGGGTCATCGCCATCGATCATCATCCCCACCGCCTGCAACTGGCGCGCGACATCGGGGCGGAAGTGATCGACTTCAAACTGACCGACGTGCGCGAGGCATTGATGGAGATGACGGGCGGGATCGGTCCCGATGCAGTGATCGATGCGGTCGGCATGGAAGCGCATGGTTTCGCCATCGACAACATCGCAGATGTGGCGAAGCAGAAGATCGGCATCGGCGCGGATCGTGCGTCGGCGCTGAAACAATGCATCCTGTCGGTTCGCAAGGGCGGGCGGGTATCCATGCCCGGCGTATATGGCGGCATGACGGACAAATTCCCGCTGGGTGCGCTCATGGAAAAAGGTCTGACGCTGAAAACCGGACAGACCCATGTACAAAAATACCTCGAGCCGCTGATGAAGAAAATCCAGGAAGGGGAAATCGATACGACCTGGTTAATCAGTCACCGCCTGCCATTGGAAGATGCGGCCCGTGGATACGACCAGTTCAAGAACAATCAGAATGAATGGACGAAGGTCGTCCTCAAACCGGGAATGGCGGCATGAGCGGGGCCACGAACCGTTTGGCCATCGTCACCGGCGCATCGTCGGGGATCGGCCTCGAACTGGCCATATTGGCGGCGAAACACGGCAACGATCTGGTCATCGCGGCCAATGAAGCGGAGATTGAAACGGTCGCGCAGGAATTGCAGCGCGACAGTATTTCCGTCGAGGCGGTGCAATGCGATCTCGAGACGGCGGATGGCGTTCAAAAGCTGATCGACGCAATCGGGGACCGCGTGCCGGGTTTGTTGATGGCGAATGCCGGCACCGGAAAGGGCGGCAAGTTCCTCGATGTAGCATTCGATGAACACAAGTCCGTGATCGATCTCAACGTGACCGGTACGGTATCGCTGATCCACGCGATGGGACAGCGCATGCGCGATGCCGGCGCGGGGCGGATCCTGATAACGGGATCGATCGTGGACGACATTCCCGGATCGTATAACTCGCTATACAACGCATCGAAGGCGTTCATCGACAATTTCGGTTTCGCCCTACGCGACGAATTGAAGGATGCTGGCGTCACGGTGACTTGCTTGATGCCCGGCCTGACCGACACGCAATTCTTCGAGCGCGCGGATATGGAAGACACGTTCGTCGGGGAGACGCAGTTGAAGGACGACCCCGCCGATGTTGCAGCGGACGGGTATCGCGCCATGATGGCGGGGGAAGCGGGTGTCGTCGGCGGTAATTTCCTCAATAAACTGCAGTCGATCTTTTCCGAAGTCCTTCCCGAACCGGTTCTGGCGGCGATGCATCGATATATCGCGAAACCCAAGTAAAGGCGCTGATCGCCGAACCTGGATGGAACTCTTGATAACCTCAGAGCCTACCACGAAGTACCGAATATGGTGCCCGCGAACCGTCCTTATCACACGATCAGCACGCGCATTCGTGCATGGCCGCGCAATGGCCGAACGCGCGCGTGCGATGGGCGCGAATGTTGTCGAATTGGGGGGCGATCGCGTCACGCTCGAACGCAACGACAATGCACGGCAGGCATATGCCAATGCCAAATCGACACTCGCCATCGTGGTCGCGCCACCTTCCAAACGCAAACTTCAGCCGATCGCCCCCAGTGCCGATTGGCGCGTCGATCTGGCGCAAGGCTGTCCGGCGCATTGCAGTTACTGCTACCTTGCCGGATCGCTGAAAGGGCCGCCGATAACCCGGGCCTACGCCAATCTTGAAGAGATCTTCGGCGCATTGCCGGATTACTTGGGGCAAGGCACGATTACCTCGCGAAATACCGCACGGGCCGGGGAGGGTACGACGTATGAGGCATCGTGTTATACCGATCCGCTCGGGATCGAGGCGGTAACGGGCTCCCTATCCAAAGCCATATCGTGGTTCGGCCGATGGGATGCGGATGTTCAATTGCGGTTTACCACTAAATTCGACGATGTGGGCGGTCTGCTCGACCTCGATCATCAGAAACGCACGCGTATGCGTGCATCCATCAATCCAGCCGCCTTTGCGCGTTTCGAAGGCGGGACGGCACCGGTTGCCAACCGTTTGGCGGCATTGCGACAGATGGCGGATGTCGGTTACCCGATCGGACTGACCATCGCGCCGATCATCGCTGCCGATGGTTGGGAAGACGTCTATGGCGAATTGATCACCCAGGCCGGCGAAATATTATCGGGTGGTGATTGCGGCGATCTGACGATCGAACTTATCACCCATCGCTTTACCGCCGGATCGAAGGAAACACTTCAGAACTGGTACCCGGGTTCCGCCCTCGACATGACCGACACGAACCGTTCGACCAAACGCAATAAGTTCGGCGGGCAGAAACACGTATACGATACCGCGACCATGCGCACGCTTCGCGAGTTCTTCGATACGCGAATTGCCAGAGACTTGCCGAATGCGAGAATTCTGTATTGGACATGAGGCTTTAGGATAACAACGCATGCGGCCCTGCGATGACAGCCGGACCGATCGGCTTAGCGCTGCTTAATCCATAAACAAGGGCAATCGTGGGCAGTCAGTCGACCTCCTCACGGTGTTATTCAGAACGATAGTAATTGGCTGGGGCGGCAGGGATCGAACCTGCGAATGCCGCTACCAAAAAGCGGTGCCTTACCACTTGGCGACGCCCCAGCAGCCCGACATCAGTATATCCGTATCAGGCGCGCCTCCTATAACGCGCCGATCATCGAAGGGAAGGGGGCATCGCCAATAGCGGGTTAGAAATCGTCCGACGAGTGACGATTGGGCAGGCGCATCGCTTCGTCACCCCAGCTGCGGTTCACCCGTTTGGCGCGCTGCACGGCGGGGCGGTCCATGATTTCGGTCGCCCACCGGCCGACCGCGTCGTATTCGTCGATCGAGAGAAATGTCTTCGCGTCATCGTAGATTTCGCCGGTGGTGAATGGGGCCATCCAGGCGACCGCCGCCATGTCGGCGATAGTGTACTCGTCCCCCGCCAAAAAGCGATTGTCCTTCAGTTGGTTGTCGGCGACATCGAACAGGCGCTTCGTTTCCATCGCGTAGCGGTTGATGGGGTATTCGTACTTCTCCGGTGCGTAAGCGTAGAAATGGCCAAAGCCCCCGCCGATGAAGGGCGCGCCGCCGATTTGCCAGAACAGCCAGCTGAGCGTTTCCGCGCGTGCCGGACCGGATGCGGGCAGGAAGATGCCGAATTTTTCCGCCATAAGCATCAGGATCGCGCCGCTTTCGAAAATGCGCACGGGCGTGTCGCTGGAATAGTCCATCAGGGCGGGGATTTTGGAATTGGGGTTCACGCCCACAAAGCCGCTGGTAAACTGTTCGCCTTCGCCGATATTGACGATCCAAGCGTCGTATTCCGCATCGGCGTGCCCCGCTTCTAGCAGTTCTTCGAAAATGATGTTGGCCTTCACGCCGTTGGGTGTCGCCAGCGAATAGAGCTGATGCGGATGTTCGCCCCGCGGTAATTCCTTATCTTCGCGCGCGCCGGCGGTGGGGCGGTTGATATTGGCGAAGCGGCCGCCATTCTCGGTATCGTGGGTCCAGACTTTCGGCGGGGTGTAGGCGGGGTCGGCCATTGCGATGTTCCTTCTATTGCAGGCCCGACATGCGGCGTTGGAATAGGAACCGCAAGCCGCGATGCCGGTTTTGACGGAATGACGACTGAACAGCTGATTTATGTCGACGACACCCTGCCCGGCATCACCCGCAAGGGCGCGGGCAAAGGCTGGGCCTATTACGATCCCAAAGGCCATCTAATCACGGATCGGGCGGAGAAGAAGCGATTGAACGCGATCGCCCTGCCGCCCGCCTATACCGACGAATGGTTCTGCCCCGCACCCAACGGGCACATCCTGGCGACCGGTTACGACGACAAGGGCCGCAAGCAGTATCGATACCACCCCGATTTTCGCGAGATGCGGGAGAACGAGAAGTTCGACAGCTGCGTGGCCTTCGGTAAGCTGTTGCCATTGGTGCGCCGACGGGTGGAACGCGATCTTGCCACCGACGGGATGAACCGGGAGCGGGCCGTGGCCAGCGTCATTCGCCTACTCGATCTGGGGTTCCTGCGTATCGGCAACGATCAATATGCCAAGCGCAACAAAAGCTACGGCGCGACCACCCTGCGGCGCAAGCATGTCGAGATCGAGGATGACGGCGTACACCTCACCTATCGCGGCAAATCGGGCAAGGATCAGGACATCACCGTGCACGATGATGAATTCCGCAGGGTGGTGGAGGATCTACAGGAACTGCCGGGGCAGGAATTGTTTCAGTTCATCGATGCCGATGGTGATCGGCATCAGGTTTCGTCGTCGGATGTGAACGCTTATCTTCGGGAAACCATGGGCGAAGATTTCACTGCGAAGAGCTTCCGCACCTGGCATGCCAGCGTCATGGCGTTCGGCGTGCTGGCGTCGGCCACAGACAGGCTGACGATCAAGGCGGTAGTCGAAGCGGTGGCGGACGAACTGGGCAATACGGCGGCGGTGACCCGCGATTCCTATATCCATCCGGCGGTCATCGACCTGATCGACGAACAGGAGGAATGGCGCGCATCGCTCAAACTGCCGCGCTCGGCCAAGTTCCAGTCGCGGGAGGAACGTGGACTGATCGAGATGCTGGAAGAACTGCCCGATCGCGCGGATATGGTTGCGGCGTAACGCGCTTTCGCGATACGGCTGGGACCATGAGAACATCGGCCCCCGACAAGACGACCACCCATGACGAAGCGGGGGCCGGGTCGGATCATCCCTTCCACGCGGCGCATACCCACGGCTTCGTCCGGGTTGCCACCAGCACCCCGCAAACGCGCACTGCCGATGTGCATTACAATCGCGACGGCATTCTGAAGGAAGCGCAGCGGGCGCATGAGGCGCAGGTCGATGTCGTCGTCTATCCGGAATTATGCCTGTCATCCTACGCCATCGACGATCTGCATCTGCAAGGCGCGCTGCTCGAGGCGGTGGAGGCGGCTGTCGGCGCCATCGTGGAAGGCACGCGCGATCTCAATCCCGTTCTGCTGATCGGCGCGCCGCTGCGTCATAATGGCAAGATATACAATTGTGCATTGGCGATCGCCGGCGGCAAATTGCTGGGCGTAATGCCCAAAAGCTACCTGCCCAATTATCGCGAATTCTACGAAAAACGCTGGTTCGCGCATGGACGCAAGGTGATGGGCGAACAGATCGCCATCGCTGGGCGCGATGTGCCGTTCGGCACCGATCTGATTTTTGCGGCATCGAACCTGCCCGGCTTCAGACTGTTCATGGAAATCTGTGAGGATTTCTGGGCACCCGATCCGCCCAGCAATGACGGGGCGCTGGCAGGGGCGACGATCATCGCCAATCTTTCCGCTAGCAACGTCACCATCGGAAAGTCGGACGAACGCCATTTGCTCGCCCGCGCGCAATCCAGCCGTACGATCACCGCCTATGCTTATTCCGCCAGCGGGCATGGAGAAAGCACCACCGACCTTGCCTGGGACGGGCAGGGCATGATCTACGAGATGGGCGATCTACTGATCGAAAGCGTCCGGTTCGATCTTCACGCGGAACTGTGTATCGCGGACGTCGACACCGATCGCATTCTGTTAGAACGGATGCGCAACCAGACCTTCACCGATGCGACCGAAGAGGCGCGGTTGCCAGCGAACCGGTTCCGCACGATCGTTTTCGAACATCGCGGGGTGGGCGCACAGATCGGTCTGCGCCGTCCCATCCGCCGCTTCCCCTTCGTGCCCGGCCGCCCCCACAAGCTGGACGAGGATTGTTACGAAGCGTTCAATATCCAGGTCGACAGCCTGATGCGGCGGATGGCGGCGACGAAAGCGAAAACCATCGTGATCGGCATTTCGGGCGGGCTGGATAGCACCCATGCGTTGATCGTGGCAGCGCGGGCGTGCGACAGGTTGGAGCTGCCCCGCACGATGATCCGCGGCTTCACCATGCCCGGCTTCGGCACGTCCGACCATACGAAGTCCAACGCCTGGAAACTGATGAAAGCGATCGGAATCACGGCGGAAGAGATCGACATCGTTCCCGCCGCCCGCCGGATGCTGGAGGATATTGAACATCCGTTCTCACGGGGCGAGCCGGTCTACGACACGACGTTCGAGAATGTGCAGGCGGGCCTGCGCACCGACTATCTGTTCCGGCTGGCGGGGCAGCATGACGGTTTCGTGCTGGGTACCGGCGATATGTCGGAAATGGCGCTGGGCTGGTGCACCTATGGCGTGGGTGACCAGATGAGCCATTACGGTGTGAACGCGGGTGTGCCCAAGACGCTGATCCAGTACCTCATCCGTTGGGCCGAGCGGACCAACCAGTTCGATCCTGCGACCGATGCCGTGCTGGAAAGCATCATCGAAACCGAGATTACACCCGAACTGGTTCCAACGGGGGAGGATGGCGAAGTGCAGAGCACCGAAAACGCCGTCGGCCCCTACGAACTCAACGATTTTTTCCTGCATCATATCCTGCGATATGGCCAGAAGCCGAGCAAGGTTGCGTTTCTCGCCTGGCATGCGTGGAAGGACAAGACACTGGGCGAATGGCCCGCCGCGTTTCCCGATGAACGCAAGAACGAATATGATCTTACGACGATAAACCATTGGCTGGAGAAGTTTTTATGGCGTTTCTTCCAGTTCAGCCAATTCAAACGCAGCGCCATGCCGAACGGGCCCAAGGTCAGCAGCGGCGGCGCGCTGAGCCCGCGTGGCGACTGGCGCGCGCCCAGCGATGCAGTGGCCGATCTGTGGCTCGACGAATTGAAACGCGCATTGCCGGACGATTTGGAATAGACGCTGTAACTGCGGCTCCGCACCCCATATTGATCCCTCCCACCCGCCGTTTCCAGTTGGACCGTTCATGGCCGTAATCACCGCAATGGCGACAGCCTTGCCCGATCTGGATTTCCAGGAGGACTTCCGGCGTTGGGTACGCGGGCGGCTGGCCGGCACACGGCAAGCGGCCATCTACGAACGGATGGATGCGCGGTCCGGCATCGATCATCGCTGGTCGGTGCTGGGGCGGGCGGACGCGCAATTGAACCTCGGGGCGGGATTCTACGGCGACGACGCTGCACCGCCGACGACATCGCAGCGTATGGCGCTGTATACGAAACATGCGCCCGAACTGGCGCTCAAGGCAATTGGCGGCCTGCCCGATACGGCGGGAATCACGCATCTGGTGGTTGCAAGCTGCACGGGCTTCGTCGCGCCGGGTATCGATCAGATCGTCGCGCGGCGGCTGGGACTGGCAGCGGATGTGGAGCGGGTGCTGATCGGCTTCATGGGGTGTTACGCCGCGATCACGGCGCTGCGTACGGCGCGCCATATCGTGCGATCGGAACCGGATGCACGCGTACTGGTCGTCACGGTCGAGCTAAGCTCGCTGCACCATCGCGCCTACGACCGGATCGAGCCGTTGATGGCAGTCAGCCAATTCGGTGACGGGGCGGCGGCGGCCGTCGTTTCGGCAACAGGCGCAGGGCTTGAGTTGCGCGATCCCTTATCGATCGCATTGGTTGATTCGGAGGAACTCATCCGTTGGGACATCGGCGATCACGGCTTCGAAATGCACCTTTCGGGCGAGGTACCCGGGCGGATCGCGGCGGCTTTGAACGACCCCGCAATACGCCAAACGATCGGTGGCCCTTTCGATGCCTATGCGGTCCATGCCGGGGGCCGGTCTATACTGGACGCCGTAGAGAAAGGGTTGGAGCTGTCCCCTGACGCGCTCGACCATTCCCGCGATGTTCTGCGGACATGCGGCAACATGTCGTCGTCCACCCTCATGTTCGTGCTGGAACGCGTGATGCGCGATCGGCCCGCGTCGGGCGTCGCGCTGGCTTTCGGGCCGGGCCTGGCGATGGAGGGGCTGCGGTTCGGTTGGCAGGATGCTTGAGGATCGCCTGATAGCCGAAGAAATGATGGATGCGGACGATCTGTCCGAAGCGACCTATATCGACGTCGTTCGCGATCTGGCGAAGGTCAATCGTATAACCCGCGCCCATGCGCCGACGTTGCGGTTCATCGAACGCATCGCGGCGAAGCGCCCGATAAAGGTTCTGGATGTCGGGTTCGGCGATGGCGACATGCTGCGCGCTATCCACAACCATTTGGGCAAACGGCAGCTCGAGGCGGAACTTGTCGGTATCGATCTCAACCCGCGATCGCTGGCCGCGGCGCAGGCCTCTTCGTCGCAAGGTATCGACTACCGCATCGGCGATTATGCCGATCTGGCGGGGGAGGGGTGGGATTGCATTATCAGCAGTCTGGTCGCGCATCACATGACGCATGCGCAGCTGGTCGCGTTCATCGGCTTCATGGAACGCGAAGCGGCGGCGGGCTGGTTTATCAATGATCTGCACCGGCACGGTTTTGCTTACATGGGCTATCCGCTGCTTGCCAAGCTGATGCGGTGGCATTCGATCGTTCGCCATGACGGACGCATGTCGATCGCCCGCTCCTATCGTCCAGCCGAATGGGGCCCCATTCTGGCGGAAGCGGGTGTCGACGATGCCCGCATCTATCGCGCTTTCCCGTTCCGGTTATGTGTGGAGCGGGTGCGATGACCGCGCCCCTGATCGTCGGGGCTGGACCAGCGGGCAGCATGGCGGCGATCCTGCTGGCGCGCGCCGGGGCCGAGCCTGTGTTGATCGATCGCGATAAGGAGGTCGGCGATGCGCTGTGTGGCGGTTTCATGAGCTGGCGCACCGCACGGCAATTGCGGGCTATCGGTTTGGAGCTTGGCGATCTGGGTGCGCATCATGTCCGGCATCTCACCCTGTTCGCAGGCGAGCGGACGGCCCATGCGAAATTGCCGGATACGGGCTTCGGCTTGTCCCGCCATTCTCTCGACACCGCCATGCGGGCGATGGCGGTGGAAGCAGGTGCGCAGCTGCGGATCGATCGCGTGCGGTCGGCCGCGCCCGGCATCGTCAGCGGCGACAAGAATGAATATTCAAGCGATGCGATTTTCCTCGCCAATGGTAAATACGACGTGCGTGGCCATGCCCGCCCTCGCGTGGCAGACGATCCTGCTTTGGGTATTCGCATCCGCATTCCTGCGCATCGCGATCTGACCGCCATGCTTGCGGAGACTATCGAACTGCATTTCTTTCCCGGCGGCTATGTCGGTATCGTGTTGCAGGAAGACGGTTCGGCCAATGTCTGTCTGGCGGTGCGTAAATCGTTGTTGAGCGAAGCGGGCGGGCAGCCGCGCGATTTGCTGGACATGCTCGGTCGAACCCACCCCGCTTTCGCACGGCGTATGGCATTCGCTGCCTCCGAGCTGCCGATCGATACGATCGGGGCGGTACCTTACGGCTGGATCGCGCGCGATACGATGCCCGGTCTGTTCCGGTTGGGCGATCAGGCGGCGGTCATACCGTCTTTGGCGGGGGAGGGGATGGGCATCGCCCTCGCCAGCGCCACCATGGCGGTCGATCACTGGAGCCGCGGCGGTACTGCCCCCGCATACCAGGCCCGCTTCGCGCGCAAAGCAGCGCGACCGGTCATAACCGCCAAGACGATCTGGCAAGTGGCCGAAACGCGGCGTGGGGGCGGGGCGGTCACGGCGATCGCCCGGATGCTGCCATTCGCCGCGATGCAGGCCATGCGGGCGAGCCGGATCGAATGATTGCGTTAGTTTCGGCGCATTAGGCCGTATCGACCAGGATAATCTCGCTGTCGTCCAGCGCCGTAATCGTCATTTCGGTCAGGCCGCATATCGCCACCCCATCGCGCGCGCTGGCCTCGACGTTGTCGATACGAACGCGGCCGATGGCGGGAACCAGATAGAGATACCGGTCCTTCTTGGCGGTGTAAGTGACACTTTCGCCGGAAGCGATCGTCGCACCCGATACGCGTCCATCGGCCCGTATCGGCAATGCGCCATCCTCTCCGTCGCGCGATGCCAATGTAACGAAGCGGCCGGCGCGATCGCCCTTCGGAAAAGGCGCGGCACCCCAATGAGGCTTCCCGCCGCGCATGTCCGGTAGAATCCATAGCTGGAAAATGGCGGTGGACGCGTCCTCGCGGTTGAACTCCGAATGCCGGATACCGGTGCCCGCGCTCATGACCTGTACGTCGCTGGCGACCGTGCGGCCTTCGTTGCCCAGATTGTCGCGGTGGGTGATGGCGCCTTTGCGGACATAGGTGATGATTTCCATGTCGCTGTGCGAATGCGGGGGGAAGCCCTGACCCGCGGCAATGATATCGTCGTTCCACACACGCAAATTGCCCCAGCCCATCCGCGCAGGGTCGTGGTAATCGGAGAAAGAAAAATGATGATGCGCGTCGAGCCAACCGTGATCGGCGGCGCCGAGCGTCGCGAAGGGACGCAATTCGATTGTGGGCTCTGACATCGGGCAAACTCCTTGACGGCGGTCCGCCCGATATAGGTGGCGTCAATCGAGTTTCATCATCCAGCCTTGGGGGTCGCCCTGCGTGCCGTTCTGAATGCCGACCAGTTTAGCGCGCATGGATGTGGCGATCTGCCCCGGCCCACCGCTACCGATGGTGAAGCTGCCGTCGCCATCGGTCACGCTACCGACCGGCGTAACCACCGCCGCCGTGCCGCAGGCCAACGTCTCGACAAGCCGCCCCGATCGCGCATCGTCGCGCCACTGATCGATGGCGTAGGGTTCCTCGCGCACGTCCCGTCCCTCTGCCCGAAGCAGTGCGATCAGGCTGTCGCGCGTGATACCGGGCAGGATGGTGCCGTTGAGCGGCGGGGTCACGACGGTGCCGTCGTTCATGACGAAGAACAGGTTCATGCCGCCCAGTTCCTCGATCCAGCGGCTTTCGGCGGCGTCGAGAAAGACCACCTGGTCGCAACCCTGTTCGATCGCTTGCGCTTGCGGCACCAGGCTGGCGGCATAGTTGCCGCCCGTCTTCGCCGCGCCCGTCCCGCCCTGCGCCGCGCGGACGTGATTGCGCGCGACCCAGATATTCACAGCGGGGACGCCCGATTTGAAATAATTGCCGACCGGGCTCGCGATCACGAGGAATTTATATTCGCGCGCAGGCCGCACGCCCAGGAACGCCTCGCTCGCGAACATGAACGGTCGTAGATACAGTGCACCGCCCTCCACGCTGGGGAACCACTCGCGGTCCTTCATGACCAATTGTCGAACGGCTTCGACGAACAGGTCTTCGGGCAGGTTCGGCATGGCCATACGGGCGGCGCTCCGATTGAAACGCCGTGCATTCTCGTACGGACGGAACAGCGCCATCGCGCCGTCGTCGTGCCGATAGGCCTTCATTCCTTCGAAGATTTCCTGCGCATAATGCAGCACCGCGCAGGCGGGATCGAGTGTGAGGGGTTCGCGCGGTCCGATCTTCGGCGAATGCCAGCCCTTGTCGGCAGCATAGTCGATCTGGACCATATGATCGGTGAAAACCGTGCCGAAACCGGGATCGGCAATGGCATGTTTGCGGGTGTCGCCGGGGACAGGCGCGGGATGGGGCAGGGCGGTGAATTGCATCGACGCTGAATAATCGCATGCCGCATTTTGGGCAAGAGAAGCCGCCGGCTGCTAACGACAAGGGCGATGCCACCTGTAGAAACGTGAAAGGCGGCCCCGGTAAAACCGGGCACCGCCTTTCGCATGGTCAGCGGTCAGAAGAACCGCTCACGAGAACTTTGCTACGGATTATCCGCGACAATTCCCCGTGTGGAACTTTACCGACCCCTTAACTGAACCATGAGACATCGGATCACCTCCTTTCGCGCTTGGAAAGCCAGAACCCCGCGATCACCGGGGGGTCCAAGACCGCGTTCGCCGCTGATCTTGTTTGGCAATCTGAGTCCTTGGGAATGATAATGCAAGAGCCGATGTGAAGTTTTTCCACGTATCGGCCGAACCTCAGGCCCTACCGGCAATCCTCGATCACGCGGGTCACTTCGGGCCAGGCGGGCAGATATAGCGTCTCCATGCCGGCGGTTTCGATGGCGAAGCGGCCTCGGCTGAGCGCCATGGCGTCCAGCAACGGGTCGCGCGGTTGCATGTCCGCCGCCAATTGCGACGTGGCCGCCTGTTCCGAGGTTGCGGGGACCGCGCGGGTCGCGGTTTCGGTACGGATGACGAGCGGCGCGTTCATGGTCGCGCCCGCGTCGCTCGACGATGCGCGAACCAGCCGGATCCGGTTCGTATCGCCGCGGCATTCGATCCCGAACCGCGCGCCTTCCCCCGCCAGGCCGAATGTCGCATAGCTTAGCGAGCCGCTGTTGCTGTAACGCCAGTCGCCGGGCGTCTGCGGCGCATCCAGCCAGTTGTCATATTGCGGTACCACGACCAACGGCGGGGGCGCCGGACGGGTCACGACAGGCGCGGGCGCCGGGGCGGGCGGCGCCGCGGGGGTGCAGCAGGCGATGACGAAAACCGGTGTTAAGGCGAGGGCGCGTTTGAAAGTCACGGAAGCTCCGGAAAATGGGTCGTATTTGCGTGGTCGTATGATGGCCGCTATCGCACGCCGCGTCCATGGGAAAGACTATGCGCCTCGATACGATGCTGGTGACTCGCGGGCTGGTGGAAAGCCGCACGCGGGCGCAGGCGATCGTGATGGCGGGGCTGGTCTTCGCCGGGGAGACCAGGCTGACCAAGCCGGGACAGCAGGTCGCGATCGATGCGGATATCGATGTGCGCGGTCGCGATCATCCCTGGGTCGGGCGCGGCGGTATCAAGCTGGCCCATGCGCTCGAACATTTCGCGCTGGACCCTACTGGTATCACAGCGATGGATGTCGGCAGTTCCACGGGCGGCTTCACCGATGTGCTGCTGCATAATGGCGCAACCCATGTGATCGCGGTGGACTCGGGCACCAACCAACTTGCCTGGAAATTACGCGACGACCCCCGTGTGACGGTCCGCGAACAAACCAGCGCGCGGATACTGACGCGCGCCATGATCGACCGCCCCTATGATTGGGTCGTATGCGACGCGTCCTTCATCGCTTTACGCAAGGTGTTGGAAGTGCCGTTGGCGCTGGCCGAACCGGCCTGCCGCCTCGTCGCACTGATCAAGCCGCAATTCGAGGTCGCCCGCGCCGAAGTGGGGAAAGGCGGTGTGGTTCGCGATCCGGCATTGCACGCGCGCGTCTGCGACGAAACGCGCCATTGGCTGGAGGGGGACGGTTGGGCGGTCGACGGCATCGTGCGCAGTCCGATCACCGGGCCCGAAGGCAATGTCGAATTTCTGATTTCCGCCGCACGGCATTCTCGTGCATAGGTCGGGCTGTATGGGGTAATTCGGGGAAAGTGGTTTGAACATGCTCGCATCGAAGCGACAATTGCGCGCTAGTTTCCTGCGCTGGGCGCTGTTTACCGTCCCTGGGTGCGTCCTGCTGGGCGTCATGTCCGGCGTCGTCGGCGGCGATGCGGACAGTGGGTGGTTTCAATCCCTGGTGAAGCCGCATTTGTACCCCGCGCCCATGTGGTTCGGTATCGTGTGGACGATCCTGTATGCCTTGATGGGTGTGGCGCTGGCGTTGATCTGCGCGGCGTGGGGCGCACGCGGACGGATCGCGGCGCTCACCGCATTCGGCGTACAGTTCGCGCTCAATCTATTCTGGACGCCGGTGTTTTTCGGTCTGCATCAAATGAGCGTAGCGCTCGGCATTATCATAGCGATGGCGGTGGCAATCGCCATCACGGTCGTTCTGTTCTGGCGGGTGCGAAAACTGGCGGGGGCGCTGCTGTTGCCCTACCTCGCCTGGGTGCTGTTCGCGGCGACCCTCAACTTCCAGTTCCTCGCGCTGAACCCGGCCGCCGACGGGGCGGAAGGCGCGACGCAGGCGGTGCAGCGCATCGCGATCTGACCGAGTCGCGGCAAAACGCCACTGGACAAGTCGTATGGACGGACCCATCTTCTGTGCCATGCAAAGCCAGAACCCCCGCATCGCCGACTTCGTCAAACTCGCCAACAGCGCCGCGGGTACTTTCGCCGGCATGACTCGCGAAGCCCGCGAAAGCGCGCGAGAACGGATGAAAGAAGCCATGGGCGGCATGGATTTCATCAGTCGCGAAGAATTCGACGCCGTGAAAGACATGGCCGCCAAGGCACGGGAGGAAAACGATAAATTGTCCGAACGGCTGGCGAAGCTGGAAGCCGGAACGGGCTCTACCGCCCGTTAGGTTCCGTCGGGCGAAGCGAACATGCCCGGCACCCGCTGACCGTCTTCGATGCACCTGCGCGCCCCAGCCATCATGTTGTCGACACGCAACCATGGCGAAACGGCGGTAATCGCTCGGATGCTGACCGAGGAAGATGGCATGGTCGCAGGGTATGTGGCTGGCGGACGTGGCCGGCGATTACGGCCCATCGTCATTTCCGGTAACCTCGTCGCCATGGATTTGCGCGCGAAATCAGACAGTCAGCTGCCATTTGCGAAGTTAGAACTGATATCAAGCCGGGGCCCCTGGCTGAACGAACCGCTGCCTGCCGCCGCGATCGGATGGGTGACGGCGCTGACCGCCAGTACGCTGCCCGAACGCAATGCCTATCCCGCGATCTTCGCAGCGTTGTCGGGTCTGCTCGAAGCGATTTGCCATGCCCCATCGGCACGCGCGTGGCTGTTCGGCATGCTACAGTTCGAGGCGCTGATGCTGCGCGAACTGGGCTATGGTGCGGGTGAAAGTGGGGACGCGCGCATCGTGTCGATACCATCGCGGGATGCCGATCTTTCCACCATGCTCGAACGGTTCGACGCTATGTTTAGGCCGATAGAGAAACACTTGCTTGCCGGCACCTATGGCGAGATTATGTCGGCGCGCAATCTGTTGCGCAGCCGGTTGGCGAGGATCGCGGGCGGACACGATGCAGATGCAGGGGGCGGACCATGAAGATTGCGGTATTTCCCGGTGACGGCATCGGTCCTGAAGTGACTGCGCAGGCTGTCCGCGTATTGGAGGCAGTCGATCTGCCCGGACTTACCCTGTTCGAAGGTGACGTGGGTGCGATCGCCTATCGCCGCCATGGCCACCCGCTGCCCGCCGAAACGCTGGACATGGCGCGCCGTTGCGACGCGGTGCTGTTCGGGGCGGTGGGCGATCCGTCCTGCGACACGCTGGAGCGCCATCTGCGGCCCGAACAGGCGGTATTGGGTCTGCGTGCGGAACTGGGGCTGTTCGTCAATTTGCGCCCGGCCAGCATGTTCGCCGGATTGGAAGCGATGAGCGGCCTTCGCCCCGAATTGGCCCGCGCGATCGACCTGCTGATGGTGCGCGAACTGAACGGGGACGTGTATTTCGGCAACAAGGGCGTGCGCAAAACCTCATCGGGCGAGCAGGAGGGGTGGGACATGATGTCCTATTCGGAGCCGGAAGTCCGCCGCATCGCGCATACGGCCTTTCGCGCCGCCCGAAGCCGGGGGCAGGGCCGTGACAACCGCCTTTGCAGTGTGGACAAAGCCAATGTGCTGGAAACCAGCCAGCTGTGGCGTGACGTCATGACGCAGGTTGCGACTGAATATCCCGACGTCGAGCTCAGCCACATGTATGTCGACAACGCGGCCATGCAGCTGGTGAAGGACCCCGGCCAATTCGACGTCATCGTCACGGGCAACCTTTTCGGCGATATCTTGTCCGATCTCGCCAGCATGTGCGTGGGTTCGATCGGGCTCCTCGCCAGTGCATCCTTGGGCGAGCGGCGAACGGAGCATGGCACCTTCGGCCTGTACGAACCCATTCATGGCAGCGCGCCGGACATCGCCGGGAAGGGGGCCGCCAACCCTATGGCGACGATCCTGTCCGTCGCCATGATGCTGCGCCATTCCTTCGGACGGGAAAGCGAGGCGCTGCGGATCGAGAACGCCGTCGGCATGGCGCTGGCGGACGGCATTCATGGCCGCGATTTAGGCGGCACGCATGGTACCGCCGCCATCGGCGACGCCGTACTGGCGCGGCTCTAGGTGGGCTCTGCCACCGCATTCTCCAGCCAGAACAGCCGCGCGGCCATGGCCAGAAGACCGACGCTGGCAAGAAACATGACCGGGATCGCCCACAACCAGACATTCATGCCCACCTTGCGAGCGCGTGGCGCGATGAAGAACAGGGCGATCACGACGCTGGCCAGCAGATCCCACCACACCTGAACGCCGGTGAGATTGGCAGAATGGTTCGTATAGAACATCATCACGCCCTCCGTGTAGATCTGGACGGCGGTGTAGGTGGCGAACCCGGCGGAAAGAGCCGCCGCGAGGATTGCGTTCCCCTGTTTCGGCTTGGCGATCAGGACATAGAGGAAACCGGCAGCCGCGCCGATGTAACCCAAAGCGAACAAGATCCCGTAATCGTTCATAGCGTCGATCCCTACGTAGCGTCCGCTACATTTCTGGCGCGATATTGCGCCCGCTACAAGCCGCGAATGTCCAAGCCGCGTATGACGCGCGAGACCTTGCTTCCCCGGCTGGGCTCCCATGTGCTGGCGAACGGGTTGGCGCAGAGCAGCCTGCGCCCGATGGCGAAGGCAGCGGGAACCAGCGACCGAATGCCGATCTGTCATTTCGGCAATCACCATGCCTCGATCACCGATTTGCTCGACTATCTGGCGACCCTGTATTCGGCAGCCCTGGACAATGCTTTTCCAGCGAAGCTTCCGAAGGATCGCACGGCCTGCATCACGCAGCTATTGGCCATATCGCGCCCGCCGCCGTTGCAACCGTTCCTGCGCGTCTGGTGGGAAATCGTTGCCTCCGCGGCGCGGGGCGCAATTGCTTTTCGCGCTGACCGAAGGGGGAATGATGTTGGATGTGCTGGGGCAGAGCGACGTCGCGGATACCGGGATCGCTGCGCTGAACAGCCAGGCCGCTTGCCCGCCGCGATCCTGCGCCTTAACGAATCCCACCATGAAGAAAACCACCGGAACCGATCGCGCTGTCACGCAGAAATGGCGCCCCGCCACGCAGGCGATCCGCGGCGGCACCTGGCGCAGTGAACATGGCGAGACGAGCGAGGCGCTGTTCCTGACCAGCGGCTATACGTACGACGATGCCGCCACCGTCGCCGCGCGTTTCGCGGGCGAAGATGCGGGCATGACTTATTCCCGGCTGCAAAACCCGACCACCGCCATGCTGGAAGAACGCATCGCGCTGATGGAGGGGGCGGAGGCTTGTCGCGCGCAAGCCAGCGGCATGGCGGCGATGACGGCGGCGCTGTTATGTCAGCTTTCCGCCGGGGACCATTGCGTGGCAGCGCGTGCGGCGTTCGGATCTTGCCGTTGGCTGGTGGATCATTTGCTGCCCCGTTTCGGGATCGAGACGACCGTGGTGGACAGCGCCGACAATGCCGCGTGGGAGGCCGCGATCCGGCCCAATACCAAGGTGTTTTTCTTCGAATCCCCCGCCAACCCCACGCTCGATATCGTCGATATGCGCCATGTTTGCGATCTCGCCCGCGCGCACGGGATCGTCAGCGTGGTCGACAATGCGTTCTGTTCGCCAGCATTGCAGCGCCCCATGGAATTCGGTGCCGATGTGGTGGCGTATTCGGCGACGAAGCTGATGGACGGACAGGGTCGTGTGCTGGCGGGTGCGGTGTGCGGAACCGAAGCGTTCATTACAGACACGCTGCTCCCGTTCCAACGCAACACCGGCCCGAACTGCGCGCCGTTCAATGCCTGGGTGGTGCTGAAAGGTTTGGAGACGCTGCCCCTGCGCGCGCACAAACAAAGCGAAAATGCGTTGGCATTGGGCCGGTTCATGGAAGATCGGATTGCCGCAGCCGGCGGCACGATGCTTCACCCCGGCCTGTCGAGCCATCCGCAATATGATCTGGCGCAGAAACAGATGGATGCCTGCGGCCCGATCTTCAGCTTCGTGGTGTCGGGGCGCGAACAGGCTCATACCATTCTCGATGCGCTGCAACTTATCGATATCAGCAACAATATCGGCGATGCGCGCAGCCTGATGTGCCACCCCGCCAGCACAACCCATGCCGGTTTGAGCGAGCAAGACCGTGCCGCCATGGGGGTTCACGAAGGCATGTTGCGCATCAATGTCGGGCTGGAGGACGTGGACGACATTATCGAAGATATGGGTTCCGCGCTGACCGCGGCCAATTTGTAGGAGGGTTGCCATGACCAAAACCGTCGAACTTATTTTCGATATCGTCAGCCCGAACGCCTATTTTGCCTATTGGCCGCTGAAGGATATCGCCGCGAAACATGGCGCGGACTTGATCGTCACGCCGGTATTTCTGGCGGGAATGCACAAGCTGACGGGTAATGCGCCGCCTTTCATCCGCGATGCCGAGGTGAAGGGGAAGAACGAATACGCCATGTTGGAAATGAACCGCTTCATTGCCGCGCATGGCTTCTCGGATTGGACGTTGAACCCGAACTTCCCTTTCAATTCGGTGTTGATCCAGCGGCTGCTTTGCACGCTGGAGGGGACGGAACGATTGCGGGCCATCGACACGCTGTTGCCCGCAGTGTGGCATGACGGTGTCGATGCGACGAATGCGGAAGCGGTGGGCGCTGCTATGCACGAGGCCGGTTTCCCAGCGGCCGATATTCTGAACCGCACGCGGGAGCCGGCGATCAAACAGGCGCTGATGGACCGTACCCAATTCGCCGTCGATCGTGGCGCGTTCGGCATTCCGACGATCTGGGTAGGGTCCGAAATGTTTTTCGGGAAAGAACGCCTGGCGCAGATCGACGCGGAGCTTGCACGTTAGTCGTATTCGCCCTGCGCGATGCCCGCGCCGCCATCAGCGATGAATGTTTCGATCCGGTCATCCAATACCGGCAGCGGCACCGATCCCAGCGATAGGATGACGTCGTGAAATTTGCGGATGTCGAACGCCTCGCCCAGTGCCGCCTCCGCCTCGCCGCGCAATCGCCGTATCTGCATCTCGCCCAGCTTGTAGGCCAGCGCCTGGCCGGGCCAGCTGATATAACGGTCGATCTCCGTTCCCACTTCATGCCGCGACAGGGCCGTGCGATCGCCAAGATAGGCCAGGGCGCGTTCGCGGCTCCAGCCCCGGGAGTGGATCCCGGTGTCGATCACCAGCCGCGCCGCGCGCCACATTTCATAGGATAGCCGCCCGAACCGTTCGTAGGGCGTCCGGTAGATGCCCATTTCCTCGCCGAGATATTCGGTGTACAGCCCCCATCCTTCGCCCATACCCGAAAAGTATATATTGCGACGAAACTCCGGCATTGGGTCGGCACCGTCTTCGTTGCCCTGCTCTCGCTGGAACGCCGCCTGAAACGAATGGCCCGGCGCGCATTCGTGCAGGGTGAGGGCGGGGATGTTGTATAGCGGGCGCGAAGGCAGATCGTGCGTATTCATCTGGCAATATTCGTACCCGCCACGCCCGGCGGTGTAGAATGGCGCGATCTCCGGCGCGACCGGGCGGATGGAAAAGCGATGGCGCGGCAGGAAGCCGAAATAGTCGCCGAGCTGCCCGTCGACCCGCTTCGCGACATAGGCGCTGACGCCCATCAATTCTTCCGGTGTGTCGGCGATGAATTGCGGATCGGTGCGCAGCTTTTCGTTGAACTGCGCGATGCTGCCGGAAAAACCGACTTCTGCCATGATCGCCCGCATCGCATCTTCGATCCGGGCAACTTCGGACAGGCCGATAGTATGTATCTGTTCGGCGCTCAAATCCAGCGTGGTGTATTGGCGTATCTGCTGGCCGTAATAGGCGGCGCCGTCGGGCATGTCATAGGCAGCAAGAGTTCGGCGGGTGCCGGGTATGTATTCATCGCGCATGAATTTCAGCAATTCGGCGTAAGCCGGTGCGACCCGTTCGGTAACGACGGTCCGGCTTTCTTCGGTGATGCGTGCCCGATCGGCGTTGGAAAATCGCTCCGGCATATCTGCGATCACCGTGAGGAACGGATGGTTTGCATCCGCGATGGTATAGGGGACGATCGATGCGTCGCGCCCGTCGAGCGTAATTTGCGGAACCGAAAAACCGCGCGCCAGACCGGTGCGGGCATTGGCGATATGCTCGTCGAAATAACGCGGGATATCATGCATGCGCGCGATATAATTGTCGTATTCGGCGACCGTCTGGAAGCCGGTTTGCGGCGCGAGATAGCTCCAGAAATTGCTGTCGCTGTCGAACGGCATCTCCCATTCACGGAACCGCGCATCCTCGATCTGTTCGGTGAGCACGCTTTGCAGGACGGCGGCGTTGACCTGCTGCGGCTCGGACAATCGGTCGGTGCCGATTGCATCCAGCCGCGCCCGAAACGCGCGCAGATCGTCGAAGCGCCGCGATTGCGCATCGGGTCGGACGGAAGGATAGGTCGCGCCGCCGGTAAACCCGCCCTTGCCATCATCGACCATTCCGCGTTCGCGCGACTGCCATTCGTGATATTTCGCAAAGAGCGCGCGGGCCGTTTCATCGCCCTCTTGCGCATGAACTGGCGCGGTTCCGGCGAGAAGCATGGCGGCAATGACAATCAGGCGAGGCGTCATGGGTTAGGCTCCTTTTGGCTTGCGAGCCTAACGGCATGTGCGGATCATGGAAAGCGGGCCCTGCCACACGGTTGTGCGTTGCAGCAATCGGCGTTAGTGGCGGCGCTTTCCCCTATGTCACCGAGAAACCCAATGGCCGCCACCTCCGCGCAAGCGACCGTCAGCACCCGCTCCACATCCTGGAACGAATGGTTCGGCAATATCCGCGCCGATATTCTGGCGGGTATCGTGGTCGCGCTGGCGCTGATACCGGAGGCGATCGGGTTTTCGCTGATTGCCGGCGTCGATCCCAGCGTCGGGCTATATGCCAGCGTTGCCATCGCCATGGTCATCGCGTTGGTCGGCGGGCGCCCGGGTATGATCTCGGCTGCGACGGCGGCGGTCGCGGTTGTGGTGATACCGCTGGTGGCGGATTACGGCGTCGACTACCTGTTCGCGGCGACGATCCTGATGGGGGTTTTCCAGGGGATTGCCGCGCTCCTGCGGCTGGACCTGTTGATGCAGTTCGTTTCGCGTTCCGTCATCACCGGCTTCGTCAACGCGTTGGCGATCCTTATTTTCATGGCGCAGATCCCGCAGCTGGACCCGCGCACCGATGGGGTGACCTGGGTCACCTATGCCATGGTCGCGGGCGGATTGTTCATGATCTACGCCCTGCCGCGCCTCACGAAAGTTGTGCCGAGCCCGCTGGTCGCGATCGTCATACTCACCGCCATCGCGGTGTTCGCCAACGCGCCGGTCATTTCCGTCGGTCAGATGGGCGAGTTGCCGGACGGCCTGCCGCCCTTCGGTCTGCCGAACGTGCCGCTGACATGGGAAACGTTTCAGATCATCGCGCCCTATTCGTTGACGATGGCGGCGGTCGGTCTTCTGGAAAGCCTGCTGACCGCGCAGATCGTCGACGACATGACGCATACGGACAGCAACAAGCGTCGCGAAACCTGGGGGCAGGGCGTTGCGAACACGGTCGCCGCGTGTTTCGGTGGGATGGGCGGCTGCGCGATGATCGGGCAATCGGTCATCAACGTGGCGAGCGGCGGGCGCGGGCGCCTGTCGACATTCGCCGCCGGCGGGTTCCTGCTATTCCTGCTCACCGTCCTGGGTTCCTATGTCGGTGCGGTGCCGATGCCGGCGCTGGTCGCGGTGATGATCATGGTCAGTATCGGGACGTTCAGCTGGAATTCCATTGCCAACCTCCGCCGCCATCCCGCAACATCCAGCGCCGTGATGCTGGCGACCGTGGTCGTAGTGGTATGGACGCACGATCTTGCCCTGGGCGTCCTGGCAGGCGTGCTGTTGAGCGGTATTTTCTTCGCCGGTAAGGTGCGGACCATGTCGCAGGTCGAGCGCATCCGCCGTCCGCACAGCGCCGTGTACAAGGTGACCGGGCAGATCTTCTTCGCCAGCGTCGACCGCATGAAAGCCGCGATCGGCCCGGAAAGTCAGTATGACGACGACGCGCATCACGTCGTCATCGATGTATCCGGCGCGCATTTCTGGGACATTTCCGCGATCGAGGCGTTGGAGAAAGTCGTCGACCGGATGCGCCGCAACGGACGCCACACGCGCATCGTCGGCCTCAACACCGCCAGCGCCGATCTGTTCGACCGTTTCGCGCTGGAAGACCGAACGGGGCTGGAGATCGGACTTGCACCCCACTGAGCTGTGCGCGGTAAAGCCGTATCGAATGGCCCTTTCGATAGCGTATCGTTACGAATAGTTTTGCCAATAGATGCAAAAATTGCGCAATGGCGGCGTCTATTCTTTGATTCGCAGGGGTGATCGATTATGGTTTCGTAGGTTCGTCATCTGACACGGGCCTTGTGGCCGTTTTTCGCAATGCTACCGATGGCGGCAGTCGCGCAGGAAACCACGCGGGCAGATATCGTTTCGCCAACCGCCGCTTCGGAAACGCCGCCCCCGATCATTCCCACGGCCCATTTCGCCCAGGGAAGCATCATGCAGAACGCGCGCCTGTCCCCCGATGGCCGAAAGATCGCCGTTCGGTGGGAGAAAGGCGACAATCCTGCCATCGTCCTGATCGATCCCGCGACCAAAAAGTCGACCGCCAAATTCGACGTCGGTGATAAAATGGCGCTCGATTGGTTCCGGTTTGCCGGCAATGATCGCCTGTTGTTCGCCGTATCGACGATGGACAATTTCCTCGGTGATCAGGCGCGTTTCACCCGGCTGTATACAATCGATCTGGCCAGCGGGAAGGTTGAATTCATCGGTCGCAACGAACGGATCGTGCGCGGCGACAATGTTCTATTCGTCGCGCCCGACGGGTCCTACCTCCTCCTCGGTATTCAGAAGACGCCGTATGTTACGCCGTCCGTATGGCGACGCGATCTGGATAAAGTGGGCAAATTTTACGAAGTGCAGTCGCCCCGCCAAGGGGTTTGGCACTGGGAGGTCGACAACGCCGGGGTCGTTCGCGTCGGCATGGGCTGGCAGGGCAACCGGCTACGCGTCTATTATCGCAGCGACGCCGACGACGACCTCGAACTCGTCGCCAAGGTGAATCGCGACGATGAAGACGAAACATTCTGGAGCTCCGCCCAGATCGTGGCGGGAACAGACACCTGCTACGTCCTGACGGAAGATGACGATGGCCGTGTGGGTCTGCGCATGTTCGATTATTCGACCGGCAAAGTGACCGATACGGTCTATCAGCATCCCGAATACGACCTGACCAGCGCCGCCTTTTCGAAAGGCAAACCGATCGCCGCCTATTACGCCGACGATCGCGACCAGGTCGTATGGTTCGACAAACAGCGCGAGGCGACGCATCGTACGGTCCGTGCAGCTTTGACGGAGGACGAGGTGTGGATCCCCGCCATGTCGGATGACGGCAAACGCGCACTGATATGGGCGGGCGGCGAAAGCGATCCTGGGGTCCTGTATTATTACGATGCCGAAGCCGGGCGGGTCGATGAACTGGCGCAGATGCGCAGCAATCTGGATTTTCGGCAACTCGCCAAACCCAGACCCGTTACGATATCGGCGCGCGATGGCACCCCGATACGCAGCTATTTGACCTTGCCGCGCGGCCGCGAAATACGCGGCTTGCCATTGATCGTGATGCCGCACGGCGGGCCCTACGGGGTCCGCGACAAGCTGGATTACGATGATTGGGTCCAATTGCTCGCCAATCGCGGTTACGCCGTGCTGCAACCGAATTACCGTGGATCGGGCGGTTACGGGGAAGCGTTCTTCGAATTGGGAACCGGCCAGATCGGTCGCAGTATGCAGGACGATCTCGACGATGCGATGGACTGGGCCGTTACGCAGGGCATTGCCGATCCGGGGCGCGTTTGCATCGTGGGCGGTTCCTATGGCGGTTATGCCGCCATGTGGGCCGTGATCCGCAATCCCGAACGCTATCGCTGCGCTGCCAGCTGGTCCGGCGTGACCGATTGGGATTCGATCCTTAAATACGATTCCCAGTTTCTTTCGCGCAAAGGTATTCAGGCGTTTCGCGAACGTGTGGAAGGCGACCCATCGTTCGATCTCGATACGGTTTCGCCCTATCGTCTCGCCGATACGCTGTCGCGTCCCCTGCTGCTTGCGCAGGGGGGGGAAGATACGGTCGTCCCTGTCAGTCAGTACGACAAGATGCGCAAGGCCGCGCGCGACGCGCCGGTGAAACCGGAGCTGCTGCTGATCGAAGACGAAGATCACAGTTTTACCAGCGAGGAAACCGAAACAAAATGGTTTGATGCGTTGACGGGATTCCTGGCCCGCCACAATCCTGCGGACTGATTGCGGCGTTATTTCGGCAATCCTGATGCGCTCGGGGGATCGGTACGCCGTTCATGCGGCGCGGTGCGATTGCCGCCCCGGTTCCCTTTCGCTAAGCCGGTGCGCATCATGTTAGAATTGTTTCAGCACGCCGCCCATACCGATGGCATCACCGTCCGCGTTTCGGTCAATTTTCTGGCCGACCAATCGCAACCCGCCGCCCGCAAATGGTTCTGGATGTATCACATCCGGATCGAAAACGGCTCGGACAGACAGGTGCAATTGCGCACCCGGCATTGGCGGATTACCGATGGGCGGGGCATGGTCAATCATGTCGATGGGGAAGGCGTGGTCGGTGAAACACCGGTCCTGAAGCCGGGGCAGACCCATGATTACGTTTCCGGCTGTCCGCTCGACACGCCTAGCGGATCGATGGAAGGATTTTACACCTTTTCCGACGACGCGGGGGAGCCGCTGGAGGTACGCATCCCCTATTTCCCGCTTTCCGCCCCTGCGACCGCCGGTTAGGCACGGGCCGTGAAGCGGACCCATCTGCCCCTCAATGCGCTGCGCGTGTACGATGCCGCGGCCCGGCATCTCAGTTTCACCCGCGCTGCGGACGAGCTGGCAGTAACGCCTGCCGCCGTCGGCCAGCAAATCCGCGCGCTGGAAGATCACCTTGGTACCGTCCTGTTCCGCCGTACCAGTCGGGGACTGGAATTGACGGCCGAGGGTACCGCCGGCCTCAACCCGCTGCGTGAAGGATTCCTCAAATTCGAAGAAAGCGTGGCTGCCATGCAGGCGGGTCAGGCGAGCGACAATTACACCATCGCCGCGCCGCGCGAATTCTATGCCCAATGGCTTGCACCCCGGTTGGCGGCGTTCCGGCAGACGAATTCTGCGATCCGTTACCAGTTGGTGGAGGACGAGAACGCCGATTTCACCGAGGCCAATCTGGACGTCGCGATCCGGCTGGTCGATGGGCCGGGCGATCTGCACGGTGTGGAACTGGCGCCGGCCCGCCGGGTGGTGGTGTCCATCGCACCGAGACTGGGCGACGCGCCGGACGAGTGGATTTCCTGGCCTGGCGCACCGCTGCCCGATGGCGCGCAACCCATGGTCGAGGTCGGCAATGCGGGTCAGGCGTTGAGCTCCGCCATGGCCGGGATGGGCAAGGCGGTCCTGCCGCATCTGCTGGTATCCGAAGCGGTCGAGGCCGGGCGGCTGTCGATATTGGAAGGGCCGGACGAGGGGCGCCGGGCCTATTGGCTGGTCGCGCCCGCCCCGCAATGGCGGCAGGCGAAGGTGAAGGCGCTGGTGGCTTTTCTCAGCGAAGCCTAGTCGCCACGCGCCTTCTCCTCAAACTCGTCCAGCGTTTTGGCGGCATCCTGCATATCTTCCGCCGTTGCGTCTTCCGCTTGTGCATTGTTCGCACGTGCGAGCTTCGGGTTGAGGCACAGTTCGGCCACAATCGGGCGGTGATCCGACCCCACCTTGTCCAGGACTTCCATTCGCGAAAACAGGAATGCGTCGGTCACGAACACATGGTCCAATGGCCAGCCTAGCCAAGTCATGTCCGCCGGGAATGTCGCGTAGGTGCCACGCCCCACGCGCGGATCGATCAACTGCCCGGTCTGGCGGAACAGGCGCGTCGTATCCGACCAGGCGACGTCGTTGAAATCGCCGAACGCCAGCGCAGGCATTTTGCGATCCCGCAGCATCTTCGCCGCCACGATCAGCTCCGCATCGCGTTCTTCGGTATCCTGCCCCGGCACCGGCGGGCGGGGGTGGAGACCCACGATGGTGAAATCCTGTCCATCCGCCGTCAGCGTGGCGAAGATCGACGGCGTATCCTTCTGCGCCAGATCGCGGATCGAGGCATCGCGCATCGGCATCCGGGTGGCGAACATCAGGCCGTAGGTGTTGTCCAGCACCCGGTCGCGCCGATGCGGATATTGCGCCAGCGCCGGCTCCATCGCCTCCGCCCAGCCGGCATCGGTTTCCATCAGCAGCAGGATATCGGGATCGACCTGCTCGATCATCGCCAGCGTGCGGGCATATTGCCGGTTCTTCTGCAGCACGTTCAGCGACATGACCGAGAAGCAGGTATCCTCGCCCGTATTGACCGCGATCTTCTCCACGTCGATCGGCGAGGCGGGGGTGTAGGGGAAGATACGATAGACCTGCCACATCGACAGGCCGACCAGCACCACCGGCATCCATATGCGCGCGCGGCCCCCCGGCCCGCGATCCAGCAACCACAGCGCCACCGCCAGCCCCAGCATCGCGAACAGCAATTGCGTGCGCGGGAAGTCCCATGCGCGTATCCACCATTGGTTGCTGTCCGTCGCGCTCAGGGCGATGCCGACGATCAGCACGGCCGCCAGAATGCGCAATATCCATATCGCCACGTTACGAAGCGTGCCGGTGTT
>JBASAR010000272.1:0-17405 GCA_049650705.1 Pontixanthobacter sp.
TCGTGCTAGAGCGTCTTCAAGACGCAGAACTTCGTAGTCCTGCGCTGCTGCAGGAGCAGCGAACGCGGCGAGTGCCAACCCCGAAAAAAGGGCTGCACGCCAATGAATGGCAAACATGATCTGGGAAGTCCTCTACTGACATACCAAGAGACGACGCAGACAGCGCCGGCCGCGTGGATGTCAGGCCCGAGGAGGGGGCTTGGGCAGTGCTCGAGTTATTGAGGAAAGATCGGTGTTTCTCAGACCATTGAACGAACTGGAAAACACAGCATCATAGCCCGCGTAGTCCGATGCGGCCATTACTTGGACACTATGATGACAGTGACCGTGCGAACAGATGCCATGCGGATCGTCCGGTTGCGTCTCGTCGTTCTGTCCATCGCCGTCAGGCAACTGGATAGCCGCAACATTCTGCGCGCCGGCACCTTCCGGTTCGCATACTGCCGCGTCGACCGCGCTCGCGAACAGCAGGCCCACCAGGACAAGCAACAGCGCGATGGGACGCATTGAATTGGAGGCGGTCAAACGGAGCATCAGACGGGGCACATAGCGGCCGCTTCGAGAAATTCCAGTGAAAACTAACGGGTTGTTATACTATAACGTAACTAATTCATCACCTTATGCGGAGTTCGAGATCGATCCGCCTTTCCTGCGGACATATCCTTATCCAGTCAAAGTGATCAAACGGCGTGCCCTGTTAGCACACCACCTCGCTTCGGACCATAACGCCAATGTCCCATCGAGAACCACAACGCGCACAACAGGCTCTCGCAAACAGCCGAGATTATGGCGGAGATCGAGCGGCAGAACGATCCTGGCAGGACTTTCGACGGATAAACGCATATACCGATCCATAGCCGCGAGTGCCAGTGTTCCTCTGTTTTGGGAAGGAACATGGCCAAGCCGTTCCTCGACAGCCTGCAGGGTCTGGGAGCCGAAGTCAGCCCAAGAGGAAAGTTCCACTTGGCCAGGTGCGATAGTGGCGAGTAAACCGTCCTCCAAGCCATCGAACCATGCAAGCCTAGCACGAACCGCTGCCGGTAGAGACAGGCGCCCGCGAGCATCCAGCTCGACAAGCTGCGTCCAAGCACCCGGATCAAGAGAGCCGAAGATATTCCAGCTAACAGGTCGCCCTTTCGCCATGGGCGTGTTTGGGAACAAGACAGGTGACTTGTCAACAGTATCAGGTGAGAGAAAGAACTTATTTTTATCCGTAAAACGGAAAAGTCGGTATGGACGAAGTCAGCGTGTTAAGTTAATATTGGGAAGAAGTGGAAAAAGCGATGCATGGAAAATCATCTTCGGCTTATGAGCGCGGAAAGCGCTGTGCGGGGGAAGCAGGCATCGATGCCGATCTCAGCGAAAGCGCCAGCGAATATCTGTGCTGGACGCGTATGCAGGTCGAAGCTGGACAAGCCCTCGAAACCATTGTGGCCCGGAAGGAAATCGAGCGACAGGCTGGCGAGGGAGTGTTCTTCTGGGGGGTAGGAAATGCACCATCCACAGCGATCAATGCGCTAGCACGCATGGAGATAGCTATTCCTCTGATTTTCTCGGTAATGAAGAGCAAGCCAAAGCCGGCGGACGTTGCGCCATCAAAGGTGGTGGCATGGACTTCATTCATTGATTGCTACGGTAGAAAGCAGACGCTGCCCGAACATGCCGTTGTTACAAGCCGAGGTCACAGTCCCTCGCGCATCAAGACGCATCATTACGCATTGATGTGCCGCTCGAACCAACCCTTGCATCTAGCGCAGGGGCCCCCCTTTCATGTCGAAGCTTACCGAAACGCTAGCGCTACGGGTGGCAAGGTGGGTGCATCGCAAGTAACGGCTCTTCTCAAGCGGACCAGCGAACCCGCACAAGAGGCGGGATACGAGGTAAATTTGTCAGCCAGCCTTACTGACAGTTACTGGGTGAAGCTGGTCGATCCTGTCGAGGTATCTCCTGGCAAGCTTGCCATGCTCGATGAAGCGGATACCCTGCAGCCAAAATGCTGGAGAGAGCTTGCCCGGGCAATCAGGGTCGAGGGACGCAAAAGAATGGACGACAGCCTCGCAAAAGAGCAGGTGCTTATCTGATCCGTTTGTCCAACCTGTGGCTAACAGCCTTTCCACAGGCTTGTATTATAGGTAACCGGGGCAGAGACATAAGCCGGAACCAAGGTGGCCAACAACACGCACAACCTAAAAAACAGCCTGCGTGATGCAGGGTTGGGCGATCCGTCGATCGATGCTGCTTGGCCGGACTGGTGGAGCGATGATCTAGCGGGCGATGCGTCCGGTGAGGCCGAACTTCGTTTTGCTCTCTCCAAGCGCCTCGGACTAGCTCCGCGTTCTTTGTTGGGTGAAGAAGTCGAATTCATTTGGAACGACGAGGCTCGGTTCAAGCACCTCACCGCCGCACAGGAATCTCATAGGGCGGCGCTGACCTCGTTCGGCATCTCGTTCGGAAGAATTCTGCTGAAAGCCACGCCGAACGGCCCAGGACTTAGCGGGCTTCCGGCCGAAGCGCTTCGACGCGCTATTACCGCGCAAGGCCGTCTGGTCGATCTGCAAGCTCTGCTACCGCTTTGTTGGGGGATGGGCGTCCCTGTCGTGCATTTGCGTGTATTTCCTCTTCCAACCAAATCAATGCATGCCATGATTGTCGCACATGAGGGGCGGCATGCGATCCTTCTTGGACGCGATGCGAACTATCCTGCGCCCATCGCATTCACGCTGGCACATGAGATGGGTCACGCGGCACTGGGTCATCTTGATGACGGTCCCGCCATCGTCGATATGGAGGATCCGGGACAAACCGCAGGAGCGGACGAACACGATGGAGAAGAGCAAGAAGCCGATCGCTTCGCTCTTTCGCTTCTGACCGGTTCGCCAGAACCGCTAATCGAGGTAGACCGAACCAGATTCAACAGTCCTACATTGGCTGGCGCGGCGCTCAAGGCCGCGCAGCAATACGGCATCGAACCAGGCGTATTGGCGTTGTGCCTTGGTTATCAGCGTAATGTCTGGCCTACAGCGATGACCGCGCTGAAATTCATCTACAGGGACAAGTCCCCCGTTTGGGAATACGTCAACAACGTTGCTATGGATCAGATCGATTTCTCTCAGGTTTCCAACGACGCCGCCGTTTGGATCCGGACGGTGCTCGATCGGCATGGCTGACTTGGTTCTGGTTGATAGCGATGTGATCCTAAAACTGTTCGCCTACCGGGAGGCGAACTTCATCACCAGCACAATGCCGGGCGCACCGGCGGCGATGCTATCGATCGCGCGCTTCGTAATCAGAAAGCGCTCCGGCGATTACATAAGCGAGGCCGAAAACCCCGAGCCTCTTGCGGCGCTGGAGGCGTTGTTCGCAGCATTAGTGCAAATCGAACCAACTTCTGACGAGATCGAACTGGCTGCTGAACTCGAAGAAACCGCGATAAGGAAGGGATTCGATCTCGATGTCGGTGAAGCTCAGCTGTTGGCTATTCTCATCAGAAGAGAAGCAGTCTTCCTGCTAACTGGAGACAAACGTGCGGTTATCGCGATCAATCAGTGCATGCCCGAGCCAGCGCGGCATCGTATCGTCTGTCTCGAACAGATTATGGCAACGATTGTAAGAACCACCGATCATAACGACTTACGGCGACGCATCTGCGCAAAACCCAATGTCGACAGGGCGATGACGGCTTGCTTTTCATGTTCAACGCCAGACGTTCAGCCCGATGACATTCTCGCGGGCCTGCGTAGCTATTGCGGGGACCTTCGCCAGAAAAGTGGAGACTGCCTCATCGTAGCCGATGACATGGCATCGTGAGGGCGTTTTCTCGCCTTCGCCTTTAGCGGAAATTGCGAAGGAATACCGCATAAGGCGCAACCAGATCCGCGACCAGATTGATTGGGCGTTCCGCTTTAGAATTCTCCTCGTTGACCAGTTCCGGTTGGGGCATAACCTCGAGACAGGCTTTGTCGACACGACCGGAAACATAACGGCTTCCCAGCCGTCCCATGCTATTGCCAACTGCAACTTTGGTCTGATTCAAAGAGAGCGTTTCTTCATGTTGGCGCAAATTCTCAATGACCAATGCAAAACGCGAACCGAGCACCTCGATCTCTTCGGGTATCTCCTTCCATTCGCGCCCGTCAGCAGAAAATTCCGCAGCTACCCGCGGCTCCGCAAAATGGTTCGAGTTCATTTCTTCCATCACCAGGTGAATGGGTTTGCCTTCGCTGGCGAACTTCTCGGCGAACGGCTGGACCATCGTTCCAGGATGACAGGTGTTACCGCCATATCCCCACAAACCATGGCCAGCCTTGTCGATCTCGCCCATCTTGCGCGCAACGATGTCTTCTAGCGTCTCTTGCGCGTGGACTCCGACCTTCATGAACAACAGGCCCGCACCTGGCTCAACGAGTTCACTCATTGGTTCGCCTCCTCTTCGATGTATTCAAGCTCGTATTCCTCCTGCGGTGCCATGCCATAATCAGGCCTCTTCAATTCCCTGATATACTGCACCCTCGGCTCTTTGGAACTCCCGTAGAAATTCCGTAAGTTGTCAATGCCGCTCAATGCCACCGACGGCGATGCCTGGACCGTGTTCCCCGGAACAGATGTGAAAAACAAATTGCAAGATTTGAGGTTCGGATCATCATCGAGGTGGTATGAATGCAGCTTGCGCGTCATGCGGGAAACATAGAAGCCGCGCTGTGATGCATATGACTGCACTTTGGCCAACACTTGTTTGGGCCAGTCCAGTTCGTCATCGTCGGCGATGACCACACAACCTTCGCCTTCGAAACCGACTGCTTCAATACCGCGTTGCACGAAAGCGTTGACGCTGGCGCCCGCGTTCGATGCCCCCCATGGCGGGTTGGTATAGAAGCAGTCGAAGTTAGCGATCTGCGGCAACGGATCGAGCACATTGTAAAGCTCGGCATCAAGGAAATCTAAACGCTCCTTATCCGCGAAGCGCTTCACAGCCTGAACTGTGCGTTCGTCGAAGTCGAATACGGTGATCTTATCAGGCCCGAAATCAATAATACCACGCTTTCGCAGATAAGCGACCGAGACCGATATGGCGTCGCCGTCGCCAATGAAGGCGAGGCGTTTGCCTTTCGCCCAACTGGCGATAGCCTCGCTCTGCATGACCATGTCCCCATCTTTCATGTGGATCTGGTCGAATTCCCGCAACGGCCGGGGGCGGTTCTGCACAACGTCCGACACGGCATTTACGGCCGCTCTCATATCCACCTTCATCATTCTATTTCCCCCCCATCGAAATACCACGCGAACACTCGTATTCCCCAAACCGAGCGTATTTTTAATGGTGTGCTGGCAACTTAAGCGCAGAACGGGTTCTGGCAAGCGAAACGAAAGATGGCAATTGAGCGCATCTACTTACCCGACGGATTGAGGCCCTACAGTTTGCGCAGATACAAAGATGCTAGGATATTATCGAGCCGACGCAGCAGATCATCATATGTGTTGATGTCCATCATGTGCGCGTATTTGCGTTTGACGACCTCAAGATCCGCCAACTGTCTTTCGTCGAATATATTGTTACCGGCGTCGTCCCTATCCCGACCCAAAATCTAGATCACCTTGGGATTCGTTATCCGAACCTGCAGGTCCGGCGGTGGCAACACAACATATGTATCGGTCAATTTAGCTTCTCGGTCCGCGCCGCCCTTGCCTAGAAAAGACATTGACCGCATTGTCTCTGGTAACCACTTCTATTTCGGCTGCTGGTTTTCCCATGTGCGTGACAGCACAACGCCGCCGGGGTCTGCTAATAGACGAATACTGCGGTGCTATCGCTATAGTAGGATTTCCAAGCCAATGTCGAAACTCATCCTTATCTTCTCTGACGGAACAGGCCAGATAGGCGGAGTAAGGCCGGACCAAAAACTGTCGAATGTATATAAACTGTTCAGGGCGACTCGGCCCGGACCCGCCTCTTCAATAGATCCAAGCAAACAGGTCGCCTTCTATGATCCCGGTTTGGGAAAGGGCGAGGTGAGCGGCTGGACCTTTGAAAGGACCAAACATTTCCTTGAAGCGACCATCGGAACTGGGATCGATACGAATATCGCCGATTGCTACGAAGCGATCATTGCCGCCTATGAACCTGGCGACAAGATCTGCGTCTTCGGATTCTCTCGCGGTGCTTATACGGTGCGCGCTTTAGCCACGCTTCTGAATCTATGCGGTGTGCCCGCTAATCGATCGGATGGAACTCCGATGCCCAAACATGGTCAAGAACTGCGCCGCGTTGCGCGCGAGGCCGTGAGCGAAGTATACAACCATGGGGCCGGCAAGCCCCGTAGCCAGCAGCCCTTTTTTGATCAGCGCGAAGAGCTCGGTCGCCGGTTCCGTCTGCGATACGGTTCATCTCAGAACGACGATCAGAACGCGAAAAGGGGCAATGTCGAGCCGCATTTCATTGGCGTCTTCGATAGTGTAGCCGCGCTGGGAAGCGCCAAGCTCAAGCTGGTTTCAGTCCTCGCGCTTTTCGCTATCGGTCTGTTTATCGCAGCCTCGTTTCGGTTCGACTTCAACTGGTTCTGGAAGACGTTAGGGATCGGGACCGGAATCGCAGTCGTCGGTTGGCTCATCCATTTGGCGGGCGCAGTGCGCAAAGTCTATTCACCGTTCTGCAAAGATCTCGGAATAGATCTGAGTGATGATCCGAACGAAAACCTGAACAAGCGGTCAACACATTGGGCGTTCTGGCGGAACGAGCATTACGATAAATTCCTTTCGGGAGAAGTGGACTTCGCTCGGCACGCAATGGCGATTGACGAGGAGCGCGCCGATTTCCCACGCGTCAAATGGGGCCCCAAAAAGACACCTGCTATTCGGGATGGCCAGAACCCGCGATGGCTGAAGCAGGTATGGTTCGCCGGGTGCCACAGCGACATCGGCGGAAGCTATTTTGAGAATGAATCGCGGTTGAGCGACATAGCACTCGGTTGGATGGTCGAAGAGCTCCGGGAATGTGTGCCCGACATCCGCGTCAACGATCAGATGCTTCACATCTTCGGTGATTACCGGGGGTTGCAACACGAAGAACGTTGGTTGTGGGAGGTGTTTAGGTGGCCTTGGAGGAAAAGAACCAGATACGTCTACGAGGACGGTGAACTTCACAGCAGCGTGCGAAAAAGATTCGAAGCGGGGCCAGTCCCCATCGTGGACGAGATCAAACCCTATCGCCCCGAACAGTTGAAACGGCACAACGAACTGAAGACGTTCTATAAAGATGATTATGATTAGGATGACAGCTTCGGCGTCAGCCGTTGGTCGCGCTAAGTGACAAGTCAACCTGCTTGCTTGAGGCAAACGATCCGTAGGCCACTGAATCATGGGTAGGAAAGCGGCTCAGTCAACATAAGCGGTCAAAGAGCCGTCAGGACGCGGATCTTCAAAGCATGGACCGCTGTTGCAGCTTCTTTGTCGAGCCTCAACGCCAATCTACGCTTTCGGCCTTAAGGCGTCAGCTTTGTTCATTCTCAATCACAGTCCATCGCCATTGCGACAATCCATATCGATTGCGCCTCTGGGGTCAGTCCCAAAGCGACCACACGATGTGGAGGTTTAGGGCGCTCGCTGTTCTGCTTGAGCCGACGAGAGTGTCATCGGCTTTCCGTCATCCCCAACGATTTCTCAAGATCACAACCGTGCGCTCCCAGCAGGGCGAGCGGATCTGAAACGCCTGCCCGAAAAACTATAATTCACGAACCTTCGGGCGGCCCAACGCCCCCGAAGGAGCTTAAGATGCCGAATAAACCAGACCTCACCCATGTCGATCCCCACAACAGGAAGAAGGTGGTCGACCGAATTGCAGCCATTAAGCGGTTCAACAAAAACCCAGGTCGAAAAATGGCGGAGAGGGAGGCCGCCAGGCTCGGCATCAGCTTTGTTCTCTTTTACAAGTTGGTCAAATCGTGGAACATTCACGCCGATGCCTCGCGTTTGCCTGGAGCCAATCGTCGTCAGCGCAAAACCCAAATGAAGGAAGTCTTCCGCAACGAAATTGCCCGTCTCGATCGCAGCCAACCCGGCATCCTGCCGGAGCGTGTGACCGAGCGCATCAACCTGGTTGCGAACAATTACAACCTCAATGCGCCCAGCGCGCCAGCCATCCACCGCGAACTGAACAAAATACGAAGGGCCAGCGGTTCAGTATTGGAACAAAATAGCAACATTCTTATCGATCATTGTCATCTGATGGTTCCGGTTCAGCCACTGGGCACAACTGGCGACCGGCAAGACCTCCGCTTCGATCCAGCCGCACGATTGTCTGCATCGGCGGTGACTATGACCGCGGCGCTCTCCACGAGTGGATCAGGTATCGTTGGCCTCGCTCTCAGCTTGGGGGAGCCGGAGCCTGGTGTGGTAGCAAGTGCGATAATAAATGCCATCGAGAATGGGCTATTTCCAATTGGAGCTCTACGAACCCAAGGTGCGCTCATCATTGATCGCCCGGACACCAAAGACTGGAAAAATCTGATCGACCTATTCCGCGATTCAGGCATCACGGTAGAGGGCGAATTGCTACGACCAAACGCTTTTACTCATGAACACGGAGCGTTGCACAAGCGTGGTAACGGCCGCTCCATACTCGCGCACATGGGCCGCTTCATCGGAGGCTACAGGATGGCGGTTCGCAAATCGCGCACTCTCGCCCGGCCATCCGTCATGCCGAAAGCCGGCTCGATACCCTTCACGCTAAAGGAAGCGGAAATGCTGATCAGAGCGCGCGTGATTGAAGCGCAAGGCTCACCAAAATTGGACCAAGATACCGAAGTTTTGCGGAACAAGCTTTTGGCCGAGACCAGGAAAACTACGGTAGGAATTTAGAGCGGAATCAAGGCCTCGATATCCGTCAGTAATCCATGCATGGCACCACGCTTAACAAGTTCGTTTTCAGCGAGCCTCTCGCGGATGGCTTCAAGTAGAGGGGCGTTCCAGCGCTTGATCTCGTCCGCCGCCAGTGCCTTGAACTGCTCCAGGGAAATTCCCAGATCAATCTGGCCATCACCAAAGGTGGGTATTTCCGCTTTGAATTGACGGCTGGTCAGATATCCTCCGATCCTCAGCTTACCGATGCGATGTCCCACTATCGAGGTTGTGCGAATACCAAATCGGCGTGGACCCCGAGCGAACACATTGTCCTGGCCAATCAGTTCGGTGAGGGGGCCAAGCTGGGCCGAAGGCATCTTTTCGTCCGTAGGCGGCTCTTTCTTACCCCCCGAATTAAAATACGCCACCTCTGCCGGCACAGGTGGGAGAACGATACGGCAACGAGGCGCCGACAAGCCTTCGCGATCAATGCTTTCGCCCATCAGGAAGGACTTTGCGGCGCTCACAGCAGCCCGCTGAAGAGCGGACGCGGTCTCGAGGGTGCCCGGTCGGAACGCCAGCACCAGGCCGGTAGCGCATTCCAGCGTGATCGCGGCCACCAGATGTTCACCGCTGTCCAAATTCAAATGCTCATGCCTTACCGGCACAATGTCGAGCAACATCGATGCTGCATAAGTCTTCGGAAGGGATGAGTGGGACATGCGCAAATGACGACGTGTCCTTTGGATCAGCCTTGTCGCCGTTGGTTGGGATACCGGCGTCATACTGTCAGCGACCAATTTGCGCCCTAGTTCGCCGTTGGATGCATCGGGCTCGGCTTCGATAAGAGCCAGAGCCTGCTCCAGCAGCCGATGCTTGGCAGCCGTTCGGACTCTAACATCGTTACGTTTGGCTATGGTCTCATCCGCAAGTGCGGACTTTCGCGCTCCACGTGACTGATAAGGAGCGATCGACCGAATGCTCCGGTCGTGCTTCCAGCGATCGATCAGCTTGTAGAACATCTGACGCGACACTCCGGAGCGGCCAGCAGCCTTAGTGACAGTCATGCCCGGTTGTTCGGCGTCGATGAGCGCAGACAGCCGTTTCACAACCAGCTGCCGCAAATGCGGCGGCAAAGCATCAAATCTGGCGAGCTCTGCGGCTGGGACACCCTCGGGCCACGCCCTCATCATCTGTTCGTTCGCGTCCATGTTCGGGACATTAACCATGAATAGGGGGAGTGTAAACAGAAAAACATTGTCAAATAACGGCACCCACCCATATCTGTAACCTCATAAAGGTTGTTATAGGGGATTCGCATATGCGTATATTCACGGTGCAGTCGAAGCCAATTGGCTGCAAACCACGGCGTGCCAGACGTTTGCCGGAGTCCAGAACGGTGCCATGGCGCCGTCGGCTCGATGCCCCTTCGCGGGGAAGGATGGGGGCATGAAGCAATCTCCCTTCACCATCTTCGACACCCAGATTGATACGCGGACAATCCCGGACATTCCGCGCACACGATCTAACATAAGCAGGCAGAACGGCGGCTATCGAAATCGCCGCGAGTTGCGACCGTATCGTCCGCAGCGCACGCCGCGGTGGCTGCCGGCAAAGCGGATAGTCACCGAAGGTGTGCCAAAATCGATCTTGGAAGGCTGGCACAGCCCGACGACAGAAGTCGCCGAAGATCTCGGCCACACCCGCATTCCATTCACATACAACAAGCCGTCATCGGTGAGCGCGGTCTACGGGCTGAAGGCTCGACGGACGCAATATACCGAAAGTGCTGCGGAAGCGCTTTTCCTGCGTTGGTTCACCGTCGATACCCGGTTCACGGATTTTCAGTTCCAGCCTATCACAACCACAGTCAAAACAAACATTCGCAAGGACCGTTCCTATACGGTGGACGCTCTCGTCGAATTGCAATGCGGTATGGTCGCCTCAGGTGAAATCAAAGCCGCTCCCGAATTTTTCACCGTCCAGGACACCGGCGACCGGCTAAACTTCTTCAGCAACGCATTTCGTGCTCACGGACTGGAACTCGACATCGTGCGGTGGTCGGCGAGCGCCTTCACCGATGACATCGCAGAGAATATCAAGTTCATTTATGACAATCAGAACGAGGGGTTCGATCCCGAACATGTCGATCTGGTCCACAAGGCAATCTTGCACGATGGCGGAACGACTGGCCTGCGCACCGTTGCGCGCGCGTTGCCGTTCTCGTCTCTGGATTCCCAAGACATACTATGTGCCATGATGGTCAAACGCCACATCGCGATCGACCTGACCCGTCCTTTCTGTCCCGACCTCCCCGTCACGATCCCGCCTGCTCCCGTTCGTCCGGGCGCTATGCGCGCATTCCAGCGCCAGTTCCTGAAGAATGTTGCCTGATGACCGCCTTCGAACCGAATCTGGCGGAAGGCCACGCACTGGTCTTCGAAGGGCAGAAAATCACATTCATTCGGCATCTGGGTGATCAGATGCTGCAAATCCTCGATGAGAAAGGCAAGCTGTTCAAAGTCATCGATTATAACGGCCAAGAAGTCATGCCGACCTGGTTCTGGATGATCAGCACCTTCAACGAGGGCACGCTTATCGATCCCGGCGCGCTCAACTTCACGGACAACGAACGCCTCAAACTTCATTTGCAAATGGATATGCACGCCTGCGCCCAATGTGACAGGAAGGCGCCTTGGCGGTGGACCTGGGCGCGGACCGCTTTGGTGGAGGGCATGCCAAGAAGTGAAGCGGGACAAAATTGGATCGACGCTGTGCCCATTCCCGGCATCCCGCATCAGCTGCTCGGAAATGTGGATGTCGCTGCGCAGTTCACCATCAGACCAAAATGGCGGGCGCTGGTCATGTGGATGAAGAAATACGAACTCTATGATGGCCGGATTGGTGCCTTCGTTAACCGGTCTGGGCGACCCGACGGATTCTCTCAACTCACACCGGGCGACAAAGCATTCCTTCAGGCCGGCGCCGATAAATACTGGGAGACTAAGAAAGTCGTCAATAAGACCGCAGCTGCCGCCCTGCCAACGCGTTGGCGCCAACTGCATGCTGCCGAAGGAGGGACCGGTCTTGGCGAGAAGGCCCCCTCGCGCCAAGCGATGTGCTACCAAATCAACAAATTGGAGAATGCGGATAACGTCAAGAGGCGCGAAGGCACATGGAAATCGGACAAATTCTTCAAAGGCAATGAGGAGCCGGTTCCGGTAACCCGCCCGTTCGAACGCATTTTCATCGACGGCACCCAGAATTCGCAGGTCTGCGTCTATTCCGACACTTTCAAGATCGAGTCGCCTCAAATGAAAAGCGTGCACGCCATGTGCGCCTATACAAGGTGGCTCTTTCCATTCCCAACCTTCACTGGTCCCTACCGCAGCCAAATGGGCATACAGGCGCTTCTCAATGTTTTCCAAGCCCCAAAACTGACCGAAGAGGAATTGGAAGCCGAACCATGGAGGGCACTCGTGTTCGGCATCCCGGACCTGGTCATGTATGACAACGACAAGGCTCAACTGCCGCCCAATCTGGTGCCATCTCTCTCGGTCCTGTCAACCACCGAACTTGCGGAGCCATACCACAGCGACGCCAAGGCGAAACTCGAACGATACTTTCGGTTCGAGAAGGAATTTCTGAGCGGTATCGGCGGAACAGTGAAGGGCCCCGAGTTCCTGACCGACCCGCGCTACGATCCTCTTGAAGACGCCGAACTCACACGCGCCCAGTTTGCGGACAAGAAAAATGAAGCAAGGCTGGAATGGAATGCCAAACCGCGCAGGAAGTTTGGCTGGCGTTCGGCGGATGACCTCATGCGTGAATATCTTGAGGCGCGGCTGTGAAACTCGCCAAACCTTTTGACGCGATCCGTGCTCTGGCTCAAGTGCCCAGCGGCCGTCGAACCATGTCCCAAGATGGGTTGATCTGGAACCACATCCATTACCGTTTCAACGGCGGCGGCATCAGCCGAGCATTGAGCAACAACTTTCACAAAACACCTTTTGCTCGCCGGTTGAAAGGCGGAGCGACCATCCAGGTAACGATCCGCGTGTGGGAAGGCGATATCGACAAGATCGAAGCACTCGATGACACAACCGGCGAATGGATACCAATGTGGTCGACCAACCCCGATTATACCGGAGGGCTAAGCCGCTGGGAACACGATCAATACCTAAGGATGCTGGAATCCCAAATAGGGTCGCTCGACGCCGACTTGAGGAATGCAGGCGGCTTCGAACGGGCCATCCTTGCAGTGAAGGCCAGGCAATTGGGTGAGTTCGACGACGAGCGACCCAAATTGACTCTCAGTGGTAGCGTCAGGCCCACTGCGCTCGCCGAGTGCGAAGAGCGGCGCATAAACGAGTCGGAGCAAGCTGCCGACTCCGCAGTCGCAGCGATCGCCACCTCTACACAAGAGAGCGTCGATCGAAGCCGAGGTGTGAAAAACATGCGCTTCAACAACTGTGTAAACCCAGATGTCGGCAAAAGGGAAGATGCTGTTTCCGTTAATGGACCGACTAAAAGCTATTGCTTTGATCAACACCCTGAGAGTGGAGCCAATGGCAGCGGATCGAACATAATCCGCAGCCCACTCAGGAAGACTGAACCGTCACGGGGCTATGTCCGGCCGGACAGTGATCGGGAAGACTGTCCCAAACCGCCACCACAGCCTGTCCCTAAAAACAAAAAACAGGTCAAAAAGAATACCGAAAAACGTCCTGCCGACTGGGGAATGGCCAGCACTGCTCATCTTACAAGGCCCGGCAGCTCGGAAGATGATGGTGGCATCAACGACGGTAACGATATCAATGATACAAATACCGCTGCTCAGGGCGAGGAAACTGGTTCGAACCAAAATAATAAAAAAGTCGATAATGACGACCAGCTGCGCACCTTTTCGCTTAACAAAGGTCGCAACGCCTGGCCAAAAGAAGAATAGTGATGAGCGACCCGCTAGGTAAGCAACCCATGCCCGCAACAGGGAAGCCTACTGAGGATTTCACGAACAGGGGCCTTCTTGCGCGCGTAGATGCCGCGAACGAAGCATTCGCAAATATCTGGATCAAACATGAGCCTCAAGAAGCGATTATAGCCCGGCTTCGTGCCTACATTGCAAAAACTCGCGGCATTAGAGGCAAACCTATTGGCGGATGCAGGTTTAGCCAGGAAACGCAGGCCGGAAAAAGTTCCACGATCGAACGCCTTGCTTATGAGCTGGCCCAGGAAAGGATCGCACGAGGGCAGGGTGAGAATCCTTATCAGGTTCTAATCGTCACCTGCGAGGAGAAGATGGCGCTCAAGACCTGGTATCAGGAGGTGTTGAGGCAGATGGGAGACGCATACTTCGATGAAGAAGCCCCCGGCAAAGGCCCCAAACGCGACGAACGCACGATGAAACTGCTGGAGGACAAGATCGCAAAATGGTCCAAACGCCTGAAAGTCGATCTCTTGGCAGTCGATGAGGTCCAACGCCTACGCAGGGAGAAGGGTGACAGCAAAAGCGTAACTGAACGGCTTCAGACTTTCCTGGACCGCGGCATAGTTTCGATCGTGATGATCGGAAACGATAAGTCCGAAGACTTCTTCTCCGAAAACAAGGATCTCGCAGGCAGGCTTGGACGTCCGCTGACGTTAAAACCCTTGAACACAGCGGTGAAGCAGGATGCGAAGCTTTTCCAGGATTTCTGCAGGTCGTTCGACGACGAACTGGTCAAGGCTAACATTTTTCCTGCGCGCAGTGGGCTATCAAAACCCGGTATCCTCGATCCTTTACAGGCAGCCACCGGCGGGCATGTGGGCCGGGTTGCACGATTGATCGAAGAGGCAATGCCACTCGCCATCATGCGCGGCGCCGCTTCCATCGAGGCCTACGATCTCAGCGTCGTCACTCGCGAACTCGCCATATTCGCCGGGTGGACGAGTAGTGACCCTTTCTCCACGCCCTTTTCGAAATGACCGACGTCCAGGAAAGAGCTAGAAACGACGTGCAGTCACACGCGAGACCAGATCTCTCGCAAATCCGAAAACTACGTTTTCCCAACGCCCTACAGGTCGGTGAGAGCATTCCGGGTTTCCTCGCCCGATGCGCAGCCGATCATCCGCAGCCACGCCTCGCTCCCATTTACCAAGAAATCGGCTACACCGACGTCTCTGGCGGAAAGTTGCAGCTCGCAGGCCGTGAGATCATCGAACGTCTGGCGGCCGTGACCAGAAGTGCAGTAAAACCTTTATTGAAGGTCGCCGGGACCCGCCCATACGTCAAGCAGGTCAGGTTTGGTGACCTGTGGTTTCTTTCGAGCAGTTTCGAGTTCAGGAAAAGGCGCATCGCGCCGATGACGCTGCTTGAGAGCGACCATCATCGCTCCAACTGGATGAACAGAATGCTGCCCTATTGTCCCGAAAGCGGGGAGTTGTTGGTCGATGTCTGCAACCATTGCGGAACGAGCTTGGGTTGGCAGATAACTTTCGGCATCGCAATCTGTGAGCATTGCGAGAAAACCGTCGTGCGGTCCGAGCTTCCCGACATCCCAGAGCAGCTACTGAAATCCTATCAGCGTTTCGCAAATCTCGTTTCACTCGATCCCATAGCGCGAGATGTTGCATGGTCTATCGAAGCTCCGGAACTCAGAGAATTCTCTCCCGCCGCCGTGATCGAAATGACCATCAGACTTGCAAGGCATCTGTCCAGTAAGGACGGGACCGCAATGAAACAGCGTTTCGAGGCGCTACCCGCCATAGAACGCGCTCAAACGATTTCATTCGCAATGAAGCTCCTCGACAACTGGCCTCATGATCTGCGTTCGATCGTCCGCGAATATGTCGGCGCAATGTCCGACGATCACCATGCTTTCTTGTCCTTGTGGAGACGTCTCAAATCGATGGCAAAGGTCAGCCGGACAGGGGTAGAGCAATCCGATCTGGCACTTACCGCGCTTCCGGATATCACCAAACCAATCTGGCATGCGTTCGCCCCAACCTACCGAGTCTATCTACAGCAAGAAGCGATCCTTGTTGCGGGATTGAAGGCAAGGCAGCTGCAGATGGGGGAAAAGGCAAGGCTTCTGACAGTTACCAGCCTACCATCGGCCGGCAAGCGCAACATTCACTACAAGGCAGATGAGATCGACGAGCTGAAGAGTAAAAGGAGCGCATCATGCGCGCTCACCGTGGTCGCTGCAGACCTCAAACTGCCAATTTATGGCGTGGAACGATTGGCAATGGTGGGAATTTTAACGCCGGTTTCCGACGCTCTGCTCAATCTTGTGTTTATTCGTGGCCGCATCGAGAATGCTTCCTTTCAAACGCTAAGGTCGCACCTTAGAGACCGAAAAAGCACAACCATTAAACCGCAAGATTGCAGGTCGCTTCGCAAAGCAATGCGCATGCACGGCGGCGGCGAAAAGCCATGGGGAGAGGTATTCAAGGCGCTGCTTCAAGAAAGCATCTCATGGTGGGTCGATGGCGATAGCCCGACCGTCGAATCCATTATGGTTCTGCCTCAGGAGATACAGGATCTAGCATGGACGTCCATGAATGATCAGGATCTCCCTTTCGCACGTGAAGAAACAATCTCGAAAAAAGATGCCGCTGAACTCCTGAATGTGACCCCAGCAGCATTCCTGACGATCAAGAAAGAAGAATGCCTATCTTTTAAACGAGTGAGCAAGGCGGATCTCGTCATAAAGCGCGACATCCTCGATCTGGCCGCACGACGCATCACTTTCGCCGAAATCGATGAACGAATGCGCGCGACCGGGCGAGACGAAGACTGGCAGAAGGACCTCAGCAAGCTTGAGAGAAACGCATCGGGTTGGGAGCGGACACCCGTCATGCGGTTGCTCAGTCTGGATCAGTGAGATAGACCTTTGTTTCACTGCAATAATAAGCTTGCGCCAACGCCGTGCACCTTTTCTCTCGGCATAAAAGGTCGAAGATACAGGTCGATCTCTAAGGGCAACACGGACAGTCAAAGACGGATAAGGGCCATGGAAGCATCCGCTACGTCGTCGATCACACGCCGGTTTATCCAAAATGCATTTGCCGGCATACGGCAGAATGCCACGAACCACTGGGTTGCCGGGGGTAGCGAAGCGGTCTCCTTCGCACCGAACCTTCACGGGACGAATGCAGCGTTCGAAGTACAGTCGTTCTGGTTCAGACAAAGAAATTGCGTATTCTACGATCTGTTGAAACGGTTCGAGATGCAGGCGCCGTTGCTGGATGTCGGTGGAGGAACCGGCATCGTCGGGCGGTATCTCATCGACCGGGGGTTTGCCGCGGTCAATTTGGAGCCGACGCCGCAAGGAGCGCAGATTTCGATAGCCCGCGATGTTCCCACTATCAGCAGCACTTTGCAGAATTCCGGCGTCCGGCCAGGCTCCATAAGTTCGATTGGCATGTTCGACGTGCTCGAGCATATCGAAGACGAAGCGGAAGCTCTGCGCCTTGCAGCCGAAGCCCTTGCGCCGGGAGGTCGTATGATCATCGCCGTGCCAGCGCATTCGTGGCTATGGTCTCTCGAAGATTATACCGCCGGACATTATCGGCGCTACAATCGCGGACGT
>JBASAR010000273.1:0-1614 GCA_049650705.1 Pontixanthobacter sp.
CGGGCGATCGACGGCTTCACCGAAGACGTATGGTTTCATGGCGAGGTCGTGGGGCAGCGGCGGCGTTTCGATACGCGGCTGCTGCTCGCCCATCTGGGGCGGCTCGACCGGCTGGAGGACAATGCGGACGTGACCGCGCTCGCCGATGATTTCGACGATGTGCTGGCGCGTATCCGCGATGGGGAGGACCTGCCGCCCGCCATCGAGAACTGGGTCGAGAACTGCGTCGAAACGCGCGTGGAGGCGGTGCCGGAAACGCCGCCAGCGTCTTCGTCAGGACCGTGTAACAAGCGGTCCATGTCTCCCGACGCTGCGGCGCCGTCAGCCCGGCCGGAGCCATCCTGCGACTGCCCCGGTCCGGCGCATGGGTCATCCCACGACAGGCCGCATTACACCATGTCAGCGGAGGGCCCCGTACCCACGGTCAATACCGATGGCGATGGGCCATGCTGCGACCGCCCGGACTGGCCGGCCTGCGCGGAGTGCCCGCACTTCCCGCCCATTGCGCGCCTGTTCCATCGGATGGAGGATGCGCGGCCCGATCATGCGCCCGCGCCGCAGGAACTGGGCGATCCCGGAGAGGTGGAGGCGAGGCAAATGGACGCCTTCATGGCCGGGGATCCCGATTGGTGGCGCTATGGCGAGGACTTCGTGCCCTATCGCCGCAACGATTGCGACAAATGGATGCCTGCCCTTCCGGAAGCGGACGCTGCGCAGGAAGAGGAAGCGCAGTATGCCGAAGAAGGCGAGCCCGTGCCCGCCTGATCGCTGCGCCTCCGGTTCGGTGCCGGGGCGCGGGGATGGCGCGGCTCAGTTCAGAAGCGCGAGTTCGACCTTGCCATGTCCGCGCTGCACGATGCCGATCTGTTTGGCGGCGGCGCGGCTCAGATCGATGGTGCGGCCATGGGCATAGGGCCCGCGGTCGTTGATCCGCACGGTCACGGTCTTGCCATTGCGCGGGTTGGTCACGGCAACCTTCGTGCCGAAGGGCAGCGTCTTGTGCGCGGCAGTCAGCGCGTTCATGTCGAACCGTTCGCCATTGGCCGTGCGGCGGCCCTGGAAACGGCGACCGTAATAGGATGCGACACCGCCTGCGATTGCGCGGGTGGCGACGGGTTCGGGTTCGGGTGCGGCTTCGATCGGGGGAGTGAATTCGGTAATGTCGACCACATTGCCCTCGGCCTGCGGCATGGGCGGCAGATCGTCGAACCGTTCGAACTTGTCCTCGAACGCGACATCGCTGGCGGCCGCCGTATCGTCGCCCATTGCGAAGGATGCGATCGGCACGGGGATCAGCGCGACCAGCGCCAGGGCACCCAGGGCGCGGTTGATGAAAGCGGCGCACACATCACCTTTGGCAGTGGTGCGGGCCTGAACGGACGGGGCGCGAAAAGCGCTCGAAATGTCGGTGCGTGTTTGCATGGCAGCGTCTTTAGGGACGATGCCCTAACGGTTCCAAACCGCCTCAACGGTTCACCGGCGCTGGTACTCTACTGGTCGTGAAAATGCGGCGGAAATGCGATGGGCTGCATAGTTTCCGATGAAACCGGTTTGGGCTGAAAGAGCGAATCGCCACATTTCGGCCCGAATCTGTCGGGTCCGTTATCGGTCGCG
>JBASAR010000274.1:0-8391 GCA_049650705.1 Pontixanthobacter sp.
TCCACCAGATGGACGAGCACGGGTTCGCGTTCATCGGCGCGGGCAAGCTGCCGGCCGATCCGGTCGGGCTTCTGTCCGGCCCGCGCACCCGCGGCTATCTCGATGAACTCAAGCGCGACTACGACGCTATCATCGTCGATGGCGGTCCGGTCCTGGGCCTGGCCGATGCGCCCGAACTCGCCCGCAGCGTCGATGCGCTCGCCTATGTCATCCAAGCCAACGCCGGCAGCCACCGCACCGTGCGCCTCGCCCTCCAGCGCCTGCGCGCCGCAAATGCCCCCATCACCGGCGCCATCGTCACCCAACTCGACTACCGCAACGAAGCCTACGGTTACGGATACGGATACGGATACGGACACAGCTACGGCGATAAGGTGGAGGAGGACTTGGCGGACGAAGGCGATCGTCGTGCATGAGGGCACCGCCATGCACGCCATGGCGCGCGAATTATGGCCGATCAACCGGTCGCTGACCGGGCCGGGCACCTGCGAAACGCTGTCTTTGATCCAGCGCGAATTGCCCGATCTGCGCATTCACGACATCGCCAGCGGCACGCAGGTGTTCGACTGGACCGTGCCCGATGAATGGACCATTCGTTCCGCCCGCCTGATCGGACCGGATGGAACGACGGTAATCGATTTCGCCGATAACAATCTGCATGTCGTCGGCTATTCTGAACCTGTCTTGCGAACGCTGACGTTGGAGGAATTGCAGCCGCATCTGCATTCGCTGCCCGATCAGCCCGATGCGATCCCCTACGTCACATCCTATTACAAACGCCGCTGGGGTTTCTGCCTGACCGATCGCCAGCGCGCCTCTTTGACCGACGGCGATTACCGTGTCGAGATCGACACCACGCTGGCATCGGGCGTCCTCAATTACGGCGAATTGCTGATCCCCGGCGAAAGCGACGCGGAGATATTCCTGTCGACCTATGTCTGTCACCCGTCGATGGCGAATAACGAGCTGTCCGGCCCGATGGTGACGACCTGGCTGGCGAAGCATATCGCCGAACGGTCGCGCCGCTATTCCTACCGCATCGTGTTCATTCCCGAAACGATCGGCTCGCTGGTCTATCTCAGCCGCCATCTCGATGCCATGCGGGCGAAAATCGTCGCGGGGTTCAACATCACCTGTATCGGGGACGAGCGCGCCTATGGCCATGTCCCGTCGCGCGCCGGCGATACGCTGGCCGATCGGGCGGCGCAGCATGTCCTTCGCCATACCGATCCCGATTACCGCCAATACACATATCTCGATCGGGGCAGCGACGAACGCCAATATTGCGCGCCCGGCGTCGATCTGCCGGTCACGACGATCACCCGCAGCAAATATCACGAGTACCCGGAGTATCACACCTCGCTGGACGATCTCGATTTCGTCACGCCCGCTGGTTTGCAGGGCGGATACGACGCCCTACGCCGGGCGATCGCCATTATCGAGGCGAACCGCACATACGGTATGACCGTGCTGGGCGAACCGCAATTGGGGAAACGCGGGCTCTACCCCGATATTTCCACCGTGCACGAGGTCCATCCGGCAAAGACGCTGATGGATTTCCTGGCCTATTGCGATGGGACCAGAGATCTGATTGCCATCGCGGACATGATCGGCGTGCCGGCCTGGGATCTTATTCCCCATGCGGAAAAGATGGCTGCGCACGATCTGATCGAAGCGGTCGCCTGATCTGTCGCCATCATGACGCGGGAACAGGCACGCAGCGAATGGATCGAGGGGATCGGCAACGATTACGATCATTTCAAGACATTCGTCGAAGCCGCTCTCAATATTCATAATGACGCAACGCATGTGCTGGCGGGGTTCGGCATATTCGCGGTATTCGCCATTATTCTGCGTCGCCCGTTGGCAAGCTGGCTGGGGTTCGTGGTCGTACTGCTGCTGGCGCTGGCGAATGAATGGTACGATCTGACGGCGGAGACATGGCCCGATTTCGGAATGCAGGCGGGGGAAAGCGCGAAGGATATCGCCCTGACCATCGCCGTGCCGGCCGCGTTGATGCTGCTACGCTATCTCTTGCCGATACCGGAACCGGCGGAGCCTGCGTCGGCCACCCCGCCGGAGCCGCCGCCCGAACAGCCGACCGAACCGCCGCCCGAACAACCGCCCGAACAGCCGCCCGAACCGTCATAGAAACACCACACCGACGCGGCGGAGTGACGGGGTACTCCGCTTGTTTCATCGTTCCGATGGCTTAGTTAGCGGGGGCTGTCATGTGATCGAAGGAGGGTGCCGCCATCATGGAATCAATCGGCGTAGAACTGGAAGGGATGAAGCGCACGCCGTTGATTCCAGCCCATGTCGAGGCGATCCGCGCGATCGCGGACGAACGTGTCTACGATGCCGGTGACTTGGTGGCGAAGGTCGGCGCGCCGCAGGATCACTTCGTCTATGTCGTGGACGGGGAGATCGAGGTGGTCGACCCCTATACCGACGAACGGTTGCTGGACGCGACCCTGGGTCCGACGCAATTCATGGGGGAAATCGGCTTCCTGAACGGCGGCAGCTGGACCCTGCCGATGCGCGCCGCGCAGGACTCGCGCACGCTGGAAGTACCGCGCCCGCAAATGCTCAAACTGATGAGCGAAGTGCCCGAACTGTCCGACCATATCATCACCGTCTTTTCCGCCCGGCGCCGTCGGGGGATCGAGGAGAACAGCAGTTCGATCAAACTGGTCGGGGCGGAACGCGATGCGGCGGTGCAGACCGTCGCCAGCTTCCTGTCGCGCAACCGCATCCCGTTCCAGTCCTTCGATCTGGATGGGACATGCGAGGAAACCTCGCGATTGTGCGGTATTGCGGACCGCAAGCCCGCCGTCATCTTCGCGAAAGACAATGTGATCGATGCGCCGACGCCGCGCAAGGTCGCGCGGCTGCTCGGCCTCGACCTTTCGACGGGCGAGGATGTCGATGTCGACCTGCTGATCGTCGGCGCGGGTCCGGCCGGGGTGGCGGCGGCGGTCTATGCCGGGGCGGAGGGGCTGCGCGCGCTCGTGGTGGAAGACACCGCCATCGGCGGGCAGGCGGGCACGTCCAGCCGGATCGAGAACTATATGGGCTTCCCGACCGGCATATCGGGATCGGACCTTATCTATCGCGGGCAGATACAGGCGATGAAATTCGGCACGCGTTTCGCCATGCCACGCTGGGTCGAGGAGCTGGATCGTCGCGACGATGGCAGTTTCTGCGCCACGCTGGACGATGGAGTGCATATCGGCGCGAAATCCGTGCTGGTCGCGACCGGGGTGCAATATCGCGAATTGCCGCTGAAGGGCCGCGAGGCGTTCGAGGGGGCAGGCATCTTCTACGCCGCGACGGAGATGGAGGCACGCTTTTGCCGCGAGAAACCGGTCGTCATAATCGGCGGCGGCAATTCGGCGGGGCAGGCGGCAATGTATCTGTCGCGCGTCGCCAAGCATGTCCACATCATGGTGCGCGGCGACAGTCTGGCGACGTCCATGTCATCCTATTTGAGCGAACGGCTGGAGGCGGACCCCGGCATCACCATCCATTACGGTACCCAGGTCAAGGAATTGCAGGGCGGGGACTGGCTGGAACGCGTGGACCTCACGACGCCCGATGGTGCCGATCGCATGGATTGCGGCGCGTTGTTCATCATGGTCGGAGCTGCGCCCAATACCGACTGGCTCGCCGATCTGGTCGATCTCGACGCCAAGGGCTTCGTGCGCACCGGCGATGCGGTGGGGCAGGCATCCCCGTTTCAGACATCCGCCGACGGCATTTTTGCAGTTGGCGACGTGCGCGCCGGTTCGATCAAGAGAGTCGCATCCGGCGTCGGCGAAGGATCGGTGGTGATGTCCGCCATCTGGAACCATGTGAACGCGCCGGAAGCGGAACCGGCAACCGGCGCGTAATCATGGCGCTTTACGCGAACCCGTCAACCCGCTCGATAATGATCGCCGGGGCCATGCCGCCCGCCGCACACATGGTGACGAGGCCGTAACGCCCGCCGGTCGCTTCCAGTTCGTCCAGCACCGTGCCGATCAGGATCGATCCGGTTGCGCCGATCGGATGTCCCAGCGCGATGGAGCCGCCGTTGACGTTCACTTTGTCCCAATCGAGATCGAGATCGGTGACGAATTTATGCGCGACGACCGCGAAGGCTTCGTTGATTTCCCATAGATCGATATCGTCCTTGGTCAGCCCTGCCTTTTCCAGCACCTTCTTCGCGGCGGGAACAGGCGCGTTCAGCATCAGCGTGGGGTCGTCGCCCATATTGGCGGTCGCCACGATGCGGGCGCGGGGCTTGAGGTCGTGTTTCTGCGCGTAATCCTTCGACGTCACCAGCACGCCCGCCGCGCCGTCGACCACGCCCGAAGAATTGCCCGCATGGTGGAAATGTTCGATCTTCAGATCGGGATATTTCTGGTTCACCAGCCCGGCGAATGTCGTGCCATCCTTGTCCAGCGGAACCTGCGCGATCTTGGCGAAAGCAGGCTCCAATTGCGCCAAGCCTTCCAAGGTGGTTTCGGGGCGCGGATACTCGTCCTTCGCGAGCAGAACGGTGCCGTCGTCGTCCTTCACCGGGACCACGCTCTTGTCGAACTTGCCCGCCTTGATCGCGGCATCGGCACGTTGCTGGCTGCGATAGCCGACCGCGTCGAGATCCTCGCGGCTGTAGCCTTCCATGCTGGCAATCGCATCGCCACAAATGCCCTGATGCGATTGCGGGTGCACTTCCTGCAGCCGCTCGTTGTAGCTGCCCATCATCGGCGGTTTCAGTCCGGCAGCCATCTTTTCCTTCGCCATTTCACCGGTCAGGCTCATCATTTCAGTTCCGCCCGCGACCACGCAATCTTCCATCCCGCTCATCACCTGCGCCGCGGCGAAGCTGACCGAGGTGATCCCGCCGCCACAGAACCGATCCAGCGTGGTGCCGCTGCTGGTCACGTCGTAGCCCGCATCCAGCGCCGCCATCCGGCCCAGATCGCCCGCCTGCTTGCCATCCTGGGTGGAGGTGGACCAGATCACGTCGTCGACCGTCGACGTGTCCAGTCCGTTACGGTCCTTCAGCGCGCGCATGACGGTCGCCGCCAGATGCTGCGGATGTTCGGCCGCCAGCGATCCCTTGCCGACCTTGCCGATGCCGCGGGGGGTGCGCACTGCGTCGATGATATAAGCGTCGGCCATGGGATAATCCTTTTCTGCTGAATGTCGCGACCGGCATGCGTGGACAAGCTGGTTCACCTAGTTATATATGTCAGGCAAGAGGTCGCGGCAATAGCGGACCCGAATACCGAGCGGAGAGACGAACATGACCGACGAAGTCCTTACCCAAGTCGAAGACGGCATCCTGATCATCACGATCAACCGACCGGAAGCGAAGAACGCCATGACCAAGGCGGCATCCGAAGCCATCGCCGCCGCGCTCGACCGGCTGGATGAAAGCGACGATCTGCGCGTCGGCATTCTGACCGGCGCGGGCGGGACCTTCTGTTCGGGGATGGATTTGAAAGGCTTCCTGCGCGGCGAGAGCCCCAGCGTGGAAGGGCGCGGTTTCGGCGGATTGACGGAGCGCGGACCCAAGAAACCGTTGATCGCCGCGGTCGAAGGATACGCGCTGGCGGGCGGCATGGAACTGATGATCGCCTGCGACCTGATCGTGGCGAAGGACAGCGCGACATTCGGCATTCCGGAGGCGAAACGCGGGCTGGCGGCGGCGGCGGGCGGCCTGATGAAGCTGCCCGATCTTATCCCGCCCAAGATCGCCATGGAACTGGCGTTGACCGGCGATTTCATCGACACGGCGCGCGCCTACGAATTGGGCCTGGTCAATCGCGTAACCAGCGGCGATGCGCTCGACGCGGCGAAGGAACTGGCCGCCGCGATCACCGCCAACGGCCCTATCGCTGTGCGCGTGTCCAAACAGATCATCGTCGAATCGCGCGGCTGGGATCTCGATGAACGCTACGCCAAACAGGCCGAATTGCTGCCGCAGGTGTTCATGTCCGCCGATGCGCAGGAAGGCAGCAAGGCTTTCGCCGAGAAACGCGCGCCGAACTGGCAGGGGAAGTAAGCCATGTCGGGTCCGCTGGAAGGCATCCGTATCGTCGAATTCGCCGGAATCGGGCCGGGTCCGTTCTGCGGCATGATGCTGGCCGATCACGGCGCGGAGGTCATCCGTATCGACCGCGCATCCGGCGGGCGGGGCGGGTCCACTCCGGTCAACGACAAGGACGTTTTGGCACGCGGGCGCAAAAGCATCGCGATCGATCTTAAGTCCGCCGAGGGTGTCGAACTCGCGCGCAAACTTTGTGCCAGTGCGGATGGCATCATCGAGGGTTTCCGACCCGGCGTCATGGAGCGGCTGGGGCTGGGGCCGGAGGAACTGCACGCCGACAATCCCAAATCGATCTACGGCCGCATGACCGGATGGGGGCAGACCGGCCCCTACGCACATGCTGCCGGGCATGACATCAACTACATCGCCTTGGCCGGGGCGCTCGCGCATTTCGGGCGAAAGGGCGAGAAGCCGACGCCGCCGATCAACATGGTCGGCGATTTCGGCGGGGGCGGGATGATGCTGGCCTTCGGTATGGTCGCGGCGCTGCTCGCGGTGAAGAACGGCGCGGATGGCCAGGTGATCGATTGCGCCATGACCGACGGCACCGCCGCGCTGATGGGCATGATCCACGGGATGCACAATATGGGTGTCTGGCGCTCGGAGCAGGGCGCGAACATGCTCGACACCGGCGCGCATTTCTACGACACCTACGAAACGGCGGACGGCAAATACGTGTCCATCGGCAGCATCGAACCGCAATTTTACGCTGAACTGCGCCGCATCGCTGGATTGGCGGAAGACCGCGATTTCGACGCGCAGATGGACCCGAAAAGCTGGCCGGTTTTGAAGGACAAACTCACCGCCCTGTTCAAGACCAAGACCCGCGACGATTGGGATGCGCTGATGGAGCATACCGACGTCTGCTACGCCCCCGTCCTCACCATGTCGGAAGCCAAGGCGCACCCCCACAATGTCGCGCGCGGCACCTTCGTGGAAATCGCCGGCGACCTCCAGCCCGCACCCGCACCGCGATACAGCGGCACGCAGACGCAGACCCCCAAACCCGCGCCGATGCCGGGCGACGATACCGACGCGATCCTGCGCTCCCTCGATCTCGACCCGGCCGAATTGCGCGCCGCAGGAACCGTTTCCTAGAAGGACCACACCCATGCTCGATATGGCCACCCGCACCGCTTACAACGAAGATCACCACATGTTCCGCGACACCGTGCGCCGCGTGTTCGGCGAACATATGGAACCGCATCTCGACCTGCACGAGGTGGAGGGCATCGTCCCGCGCGAAGCATGGAAGGCGCTGGGCGACGCGGGCATGCTGTGCCCCAACGTGGACGAGGAATATGGCGGCCTGGGCCTCGATTTCGGCTACAACGCCGTGATCGCGGAGGAATTGTCCTATCTCGGCTCCTCCGCCGGTTTCACGCTGCAGAACGACATCACGGTCAATTATTTCGAACGGCTGGGGTCGGACGAACAGAAGGAAAAATACCTTCCCGGCATGATCAGCGGCGATATCATCACCGCCATCGCCATGACCGAACCGGGCGCGGGGTCGGACCTCCAAGGCATCCGCACCACGGCCAAGGCGGATGGCAACCACCTCGTCATCAACGGCTCCAAAACCTACATCACCAACGGCCAGAACGCCGATGTCGTGATCGTGGTGGCCAAGACCGATCCGGAACAGGGCGCGAAGGGCACCAGCCTCATCTTGGTCGATGCCGATACGGAAGGGTTCGAACGCGGCCGCAATCTCGACAAGATCGGGCAGCATTCCGCCGACACCAGCGAGCTGTTCTTCAACGATGTGCGCGTGCCCAAGACCAACATGCTGGGGCAGGAAGGGCGCGGCTTCATCCACCTGATGGAGGAATTGCCGCAGGAACGCCTGTCGATCGCCATCGGCTGCCAGGCGGGCGCCCAGCGCGCCTTCGACGAGGCGGTGAAATTCGTGAAGGAACGCAAGGCGTTCGGCAAATCGGTGTTCGAATTCCAGAACACCAAGTTCAGCCTTGCGCAGATGAAGACCGAATTGCAGGTCGGCTGGGCGCATATCGACTGGGCGCTGACCCGCCACATCGCCGGCGAACTGACCACGCAGGAAGCAAGCGCCGCCAAGCTCTACCACACCCAATTGCAGAACCGCATCTGCGACGAGTCCCTGCAACTGCATGGCGGCGCGGGTTACATGAACGAATACCCGATCGCGCGGCTGTGGCGCGATGCCCGCGTAACGCGCATCTTCGGCGGCACGGACGAGATCATGAAAGAGGTCGTCTCGCGCGGGATTTGAGCGGGTGGACCGTTGACACCGGATAGGGTGCGTGCGC
>JBASAR010000275.1:0-6411 GCA_049650705.1 Pontixanthobacter sp.
TCGATGCCGCCCGCGACGCCGGCGACGAGGTGGAGGTCAAGCGTATCGAACAGGCGGTCGACAATTTCGAAACCCACGTCGTGCCGATCATCGCCGATATCGATGCCGGTTTCGGCAATGCGGAGGCGACCTATCTGCTCGCCAAGAAGATGATCGAAGCCGGTGCCTGTGCCCTGCAGATCGAGAACCAGGTGTCGGACGAAAAGCAGTGCGGCCACCAGGACGGCAAAGTCACCGTGCCGCATGAGGCGTTCCATCAAAAGATCCGCGCGCTGCGCTACGCTTTCCTCGAACTCGGCGTGGAAGACGGCATCATCGTCGCCCGCACCGATTCACTGGGTGCCGGGCTGACCAAGGAAATTGCCTACACCAAGGAAGAGGGCGATCTGGGCGACCAGTATAACAGTTTCCTCGATTGCGAAGAGGTCGCACCGGACGCCATAAAGAACGGCGACGTGTTCTTGAGCCGCGAGGGCAAGCTGCTGCGGCCCAAGCGTTTGCCGTCCAACCTGTATCAGTTCCGTGCCGGCACCGGTGAAGATCGCTGCGTCCTGGATGGCATCACCAGCCTTCAGGCGGGCGCCGACCTCCTCTGGATCGAAACCGAGAAGCCGCACATCGGCCAGATCGGCGGTATGGTGAACCGCATCCGCGAAGTGATGCCGAACGCAAAGCTGGTCTACAACAATTCGCCCAGCTTCAACTGGACGTTGAGCTTCCGCCAGCAGGTGTTCGATGCGTGGGAGAAGGACGGCAAGGACGTGTCCGCCTTCGACCGCGACCGCTTGATGAGCGTCGATTACGACGATACCGATCTGGCCACCGAAGCCGACGAACGCATCCGCACTTTCCAGAAGGATGCGGCAGCGCAGGCGGGCATTTTCCACCACCTCATCACCCTGCCCACCTATCACACGGCGGCGCTGAGCACCGATAATCTGGCGAAGGAATATTTCGGCGATCAGGCGATGCTCGGTTACGTGAAAAACGTCCAGCGCGAGGAAATTCGTCAAGGCATCGCCTGCGTGAAGCACCAGAATATGGCGGGCAGCGATATCGGCGACGATCACAAGGAAAACTTCGCCGGTGAAGCTGCGCTCAAGGCGGGCGGCAAAGACAACACGATGAACCAGTTTGCCGCTGCGTAAGCGCTACGGTGGAAATCAATTTGCCGCCGCATGACGGCCCGCATAGGGTTTCTGCAGTATCCGCTTACGCGAATTGAAGGAGTGATATTATGACCGATGCAACCGATGATAAAGGTGCGCAAAGCAGCAGCGACGCGAAGTCGGGAGAACCGGGCCGCGCCCGCGCGCTGCTTTCCACCGCCGATTTCCGCCTGCTGCGCACCGCCCTTGCCAGTCATGCCAAAACGACCGACGACCGCGAGGAACTGGCGAAAATCAATGCGCTGCACCATCGGCTCGGCACGTATAATTAAACCAATCGCTCAACTGCTCTAATTACTAGGCAGAAAAAACGGCCACCGGAATTCGCGTTCCGGTGGCCGTCATGCATCCGCCATAAGCGCATTTTGGATAGGCTGATCCGCGATGTCGGTAACGACTTCGGGCGGTTAGCGCGGTTTCAGCAGATCGAGGGTCGCTGCCGTCATCGCTTCCGTCGCAGTGGCCACGACCTTTTCCGCATCGGGTGCCCAGAACGGACTGTGCAGCGACGGTAGATCCCCGCCGCCCGCCTGCGCCGCGTAATATTCGTCCTGCGGTACGCCGCCGACCCAGAATATCAGCGATTCGATATTTTCGGGGTCCGCACGGTAGAACTGCCCGAAATCCTCGCCTCCCATGACCGATGGCACTTGCATCACGCGTTCGTCGCCGAACCGGGTGCCGAGGTGCGCCATGACCGCTTCGGTAAATTCCGGGGTGTTGTAAGTCGATGGGGTGTAGGGAACCTGCACCGTGACCGTCGGCATCCGGTCGTCCGGCATACCCGCCGCGATCGCTTCCCCGCGCGCAATACGGGCAATCCCGTCGAGCAGCAGTTTGCGGGATTCATCGGAATACGAGCGGACGGTCAGCTGCAATTTTGCCTCGTCCGAAATAATATTGTGCTTATGCCCCGCATGGAAACTGCCGACGGTGATGACGGCGGGGTCGAGCGGGCTGCTTTCCCGGCTGACCAGCGTCTGGAATTTCATGACCATCGCCGACGCCAGCACTACCGGGTCTTTCGTGGTGTGCGGATAGGCGCCATGCCCGCCCACCCCGGGCACCGTCACATCTACGCTGTCGACGTTGGCAAGGGCATAGCCCGGCGAATAACCGATCATGCCCGCCGGCATCTGCGCCGCGTCGTGAAAACCCAGAACGTAATCGGGTTTCGGGAAGCGGGTGTACAACCCATCCTCCAGCATCGCGAGCGCGCCTTCCCCGATCTCTTCCGCCGGCTGCAGGATCATCACCACCGTGCCGGACCATTCATCCTTGCGTTCGGCGAGCATCTGCGCGGTGCCGACCCACGCGGTCATATGGGTGTCATGACCGCAGGCATGCATCACCCCGGTTTCGACGCCGGATGCGGGAACCGCGGTCTTGGTGGAGGCAAAGGGCAGGCCGGTTTTCTCGACCAGCGGCAGCGCGTCCATATCCGCGCGCAGCATCACGGTGGGGCCATCCCCGTTGCGCATCACCGCAACCACGCCGGTGCGGCCGACCTTTTCGGTCACCTCGAAGCCCAGGTCGCGCGCCCGTTTGGCAAGTTTGGCCGCGGTTTCGACCTCCTGGAAACTCAATTCGGGGTTGGCATGGAGGTCGCGATACAGTTGGATCAATTGCGGCATGTCGGCCGCGATCGCATCGCGCAATTCGTCTGCCTGCGCGGGGCTGGCGCTCACCATCAGGGCCGCACCCGCCAGCATCATCGTCTTCAACATCTTCGCTTCCCCAAGTTTCGCGTTAAATTCCGTAGAACATGACCAGCAGAATCGACAGGGTCGTCACCATCAGCAGCACCAGCGGCACGCCTGTTTTGACGTAATCGCCGAATTCATACCCGCCTTCCGCCATGATCAGCATGTTGGTCTGATAGGCGATCGGCGTGGCGTAACACAAATTGCAGCCGAACAATACGGCGAGCACCAGCGGTTCGGGCGGCAGGCCCAGCTGCGATGCGATGGCGAAGGCGATCGGCGTGCCGACCGTCGCCGCCGTGGCGTTGGATGCGAAATTGGTCAGCACCGTCACGAACAGCATGATCGCCCCCAACACCAGGGCGGGCGGCAATTCGCCCAACCCCAGCGACATCGTCTCGCCAAGCCATTGCGCGGCCCCACTTTCCAGAATGATGCGCCCGATCGCAATGCTCGCCGCGATCAGGACAATGACCTGGCCCGACAACGCGCGTCCGACCCGATCGAACTTCACGCATCCGGTCAGGAACATCAGGATCGCGCCCGCCAACGCGGATATGGCGATCGGGAACAATCCGATGGACGCCGTGCCGACCGCGCCGAACATGATGGCGGCGGACAACCATGCCTTGGAACGGCGTGGCAATTCGCGCTTCCCCTCCAGCATCAAAAGGCTGTCGCCGCGTGCGAATTCCTGCAGATCCTCGTCGATCCCCATGACCAGCAGCACGTCGCCTTCCGAAATGCGCAGATCGCCGCCTTCGCTGAATTTATCCACCTCGCCCAGTAATCGCGCGGGGCGGTGAATGCCCAATACAGCGACGCCATACAGATCGGCGATACCCGAAGTCGGCAGGGTCCGCGTCAACAGGCGGCTATCGGCGGTTACGGTCATCTCGACCGCCATAATGTCCAGGCGTCCCTCGGATGCCTTGCGTTTGATCCGGTCGAGGACCCAGACCGGGGCGACTTCCCCCTTGAACGTCCGCATGGCGGCTTCCAGCGCTTCGTGCGTGCCGGAGATAGCGAGCCGTTGCTGCTGTTGGATCGGTCCGGGCGGTACGTCGTGAAACTGAATGTCGTCCGGCAGGCCGGCTATGATCTGCGATAGGTCGCGACCGATTAGTGCGCTGTCTTCTCCGATCCGCAACCGTGTCTGGAAACGGCGTGCGGCGTATTGCGTGGTGACCGTGTTGTCCTTCAGCATGCGCGGCATGACCAGCCAGATGTAAGGCAGTGCGATCAAACTCGCCGCCAATACGATGGGCGTATAATGAAACACGCCCATACGCGGCATGCCCAGATCGACGGCGATGGATACGACCAGAATGTTGGTCGACGTGCCAATGGTCGTGGCCAACCCGCCCAGCAGCGAAGCGGCGTTCAGTGGCATCAGCGTTTTGGAAGATGGCAGCGCCCCGCGCGCCGCCAAAGCGGCAAAGATCGGGATCAGCAGCACCAGAACGGGCGTGTTGTTGATGCCCATCGACAAAACGAACGCGATCAATAACGATACCAGCAAACCGAGCTGCAGATTGCGTTTGAACACGACCTCCAGAAAGCGCGCCGCCGGCTCCAGCGCGCCGGTCACGACCAATCCCCGCCCCATGATCATCAGCGCGCAGATCGTGATGAGCGCATAATGGCCGAACCCCGCGAAGGCGAGCACCAGCCCGTCGGTCGGATCGTTGCCCGGCAGGGGAAAGAAATACAGACCGACCGCGATGACTGCGATGACCAGCAGGGACACGATCTCGATCGACATCCGCCCGCGTACGAAACCGATGAACATCGCGATGGTAACCACCATGGCCGCGATCGCATGAAAGGATGGCATAGCGATCATTGCGGATGCAATCGTTCATCGCCGGATGGACGCGTCACAACCGGTCGAAGGCGCGCGGCTCTGCCCTGCCATGCGATATCCTGCCCCGCGCTAACCTGCCATGCCCTACCCTGCCCTGCCATGCCGGTGCTATGCCGCTTCCGCCTATTAGGGACAAGAACAATACAGGTGCTAGCCTGCAGCTTTCGGCAGAAGTGTGAAAGGCGTTGGAATGAAAGCATTGGTGTTCCATGGTCCGCAGGATATCCGGTACGAAGATTACCCGACCCCGAACTGCGCACGCGCAACAGTGCGATCGTAAAGGTGCGGCAGTGCTCGATTTGCGGGTCCGATCTGCATATGTATCACGGGGATACGATCGGTAAGACGCGCTACGATAGCGATACGCCGACCTTCTGCACCGGCCACGAATTTATCGGCGAAGTGGTGGAAACCGGCGCGGATGTTCATCGGTTTTCCGTCGGTGATGCGGTCCTTTCGGCCGGCGGTACCGGATGCGGCCGCTCCACCGCCTGCCTGACGGGACGCCCGCTCGATTGCCGGCACGCCACCGCTTTCGGCATCGGGCCGGGGTTGCAGGGCGGACAGGCGCAATATGTCTGTATCCCCAACGCCGACACGACGTTGCTCGATACCGAAGGTGCTTTGACCGACGAACAGGCGCTGTTGCTGACAGACGCGATGGCCACCGCCTTTTTCGGTATCACCCGAGCCGATATTCACCCGGGAGCCAGCGTGGCGGTTATCGGCCTGGGACCGATCGGGCTGATCGGGGTGGAGCTCGCATTTTTATTGGGGGCATCCCGCGTGTTCGCGATCGATCCGGTTGCGGGGCGGCGCGCCATGGCCAACAGGCTGGGCGCAATCGCGCTGGATGCCAACAGCGATTCTCACGCGACGATCATGGAAGCGACGCAGGGCGCTGGCGTACCCTCGGTATTCGAAGCATCCGGTGCCAGCGCCGCGATCGCTTCCGTCCTGCCCCTCACCGCGCGCGGCGGGACCGCGTCTTTCATCGGTATTCCGCAACCTTCGGATACGCTTTCGATGCAACAAGTCCTGTTCAAGAACATCACGATACGCGGCGGCATTTGTCCGGTGCCGGAAACCTGCCCGCATCTGATGCCCCTGATACGCGAAGGTCGCATCACCGCACCCGATCTATTCTCGCACCGCTTCGATTTGGCCGACGGGGCGGACGCCTACCGCCTGTTCGACAGCCGCGACGACGGGGTGGTGAAGATCGCTATCGATGTCGCATGATCGCGAAGAAATGGTGCCCCTGGCCCGACTCGAACGGGCACTCCGTTAGGAACCGCATTTTGAGTGCGGCGCGTCTACCAGTTCCACCACAGGGGCATCCCGCATCGAAACTGTGCCGCCAATAGCGGGCGGTTCCGACGGCATCAAGCCTTTGGGATCATCCTTTAAGAGCGCCGACCAACAATTTGTGCATCTTGGAATGCAACGTGTCGTTCGCGGCGAGGACCTGCGCGGCGTGGACGGCTTGCGACCGGCCGCGAAAATCGCTGACGAAGCCTCCTGCTTCGCGCACCAGCAGGCATCCGGCGGCAGTATCCCAATCGTTCAGCCCGCTTTCCCAGAACCCGTCATACCGTCCGGCAGCAAGCCATGCGAGGTCGAGCGATGCGGCGCCATACCGGCGAATACCCGCGACCTGCGGACCGATCGC
>JBASAR010000276.1:0-4567 GCA_049650705.1 Pontixanthobacter sp.
TCCACCAGATGGACGAGCACGGGTTCGCGTTCATCGGCGCGGGCAAGCTGCCGGCCGATCCGGTCGGGCTTCTGTCCGGCCCGCGCACCCGCGGCTATCTCGATGAACTCAAGCGCGACTACGACGCCATCATCGTCGATGGCGGTCCGGTCCTGGGCCTGGCCGATGCGCCCGAACTCGCCCGCAGCGTCGATGCCCTCGCCTATGTCATCCAGGCCAACGCCGGCAGCCACCGCACCGTGCGCCTCGCCCTCCAGCGCCTGCGCGCCGCAAACGCCCCCATCACCGGCGCCATCGTCACCCAACTCGACTACCGCAACGAAGCCTACGGTTACGGATACGGCTACGGATACGGACACAGCTACGGCGATAAGGTGGAGGAGGAGGTATGAGGGGGCAGGCTGACAAGCGCATGCGTGCATCGAATGCCGAACGCACCCCCGATGCGCGCCGGAACCAGAGCCGGGGACGACGCATCCTAAAGGGTGTTCTGTTGGCAACAGGCGGCATCGCGCTCGCCGCAGTTGGTGGGGCGCAAGCCGCCTCCAACGTGTTCGCCATGACAGCCCCCGAACGGGCCATCGGACTGTCGCCATTGTCGTCGCAGGCACCCACGCGGCTGGCCAGAACGCTTTTTGCCGCGGTGCCGGGTGGCACACTGCAAACCGATCGAGCCGATACCGGCGCGCTGGGCGCAGCCTACGATCTGGCGCGGCAATTTGCCCGCACCGCCATCCTGCGCGATCCGCTGGCGATCGATGCCGCGACGATCTACGCCGCAGGTCTGCCGACCGCAGAGCGCCGTGACGCCCTGATCGCGGCAAGCGCGTTGAACAAGCGGACACGCCTGCTGAACGGCCTCCTCCTTCAGCAGTATCAGCAGATGGGTGATCCCGAAGGCGTCCTCACCGTGTTGGACCACACCTTGCGCGTCCGCCCCAGCCTGCGATCGCAGATCCTGCCGGTCATGGTGGCGTTGCTGAACACGCGCGACGCGGTGCCTTATTTTGCCGAAGTCCTGTCCGACGGGCCGTCCTGGACCAACAGCTTTCTCGTCGCCGCGGCGAGGGACCGCACGGTCGCCCGCAATCTGGGCGCGTTGCGCATCGCGCTGGACGCTGCCGACGACCGGGGCGCTGGGGAAAGCCAAACCGAACCAATCACCTTGGCAACCGATCGCGCCATCATCGAATCGCTGATCCGCAACGGTATTTTGGAAGAAGCCGCCGCCGTTTACCGCATTGCCAGCAGCGATCATAATGCGGCGCCGCGAACAGGCGCGGCGGGTGCAGACCCCTACACGATCGACTGGACGAACGCATTGCCGCCCCTCGAATGGCAATTCGCCGACGATCGCGGATTTTATGCGCGCACCCGCATGGACGAAACCGATCTGAAGATCTCGATCCGCCCCGGCTTCGGCGGGGTTCTGGCCGAACGGTTCATATTATTACCCAACGACGCGACAGGAATCAGGCTGACCCACACGATCGAACCTGCCGAACAACGCCAAAATCTGAACCTGAAGCTTACCTGCGCGACCGGCGGCGGCCCATTGATCGACACCGAGTTCCAATCTTCGCCCATGGAGCTCACCTGGACGCGCGACACACCCTGCCCGATCGCGCAAATCACGGTCGAAGGGCGTGCCTTCAGCACCGATATTCGGACATCGGGTACCATCGCACCCATCACGATCACGCGATAATATGGCCTGCAGCGGGTTCGAACCCTATCGCGATCCCCGCCCCGAAAACATGATTCCGATCGTTTTCGCGCCGATCAGGACATCGAGCCATAGCGAATAGTGTTTGATGTAATAAAAATCATATTGCAGCTTGTCGTGAACGTCGTTCGGGTCGGTCACATGTCCCTGATTGACTTGCGCCCATCCCGTAATTCCGGGCCGGATTATGTGACGATATTCGTAAAAATCGAGTTGCTGTTTGTACCATTCGGAAAGACGCGCAGCCTCGGGACGTGGACCGATCAGGCTGAGTTCCCCCCGCACCACATTCCATAGTTGGGGCAGTTCGTCGATCCTGCTTCGGCGCAGAAACCGACCTACGCGCGTGATACGCGGATCGTTGGCCTGCGTGATATCGTCGGATCGCTGTGCTTCCCGTCCCGCTTCCGCGCACACCATGGTGCGCAATTTGTAGATCGTGAACGGTTCGCCGCGAAACCCGGTTCGGGCCTGAGTGAAGATCGGCGATCCACGGCTTTCCATTGCAATGGCGACCGCCGCAATCACGATGAGGGGCGATAGCAGGACAAGCGCGGCAAGGCTGGCCACACGTTCGAACACCCCCTTGAAAAACGCGTAGAATTCGTTCGGACGCAAGGTGCCGAAACTGTTTTCGCTCAAATGATCGATGCGCACCTTGCCGGTCATGGATTCGCGGATGTGCCGGATGTGATAGATGGTCGATCCCTCCAACGCGGCTCGTGCCAGCGCGCGTTCCCATTCGGGCGACATATCCTGATGCAGATCGGCCACGATAGTCGACCGCCCACCTGTGATGTCGGAAGGTTTGCGGCACACCTGATGCTGAATACCGGGCAGTTCGACCAGCAAGCGCGCCACCCGTTTCGACGGAATCAGCAACAGCGAACGGCTGCGAATGCCGCGGTTGATGAGGTTGAAGGCCCCCACCAGCGCCATGCCCAGCACCGCCCCCATGACCAGCAGCAGGACCGAATAGGGTTGCCTCAACCATAGGAGCAACAGCCCCGCCATGCCGTAAGCCGGAAGAAACGCGGGGATCAAAAACGCCATTCGCCGCGCGCCGGGAAACAGACGCAGCTGGCGATAGTACATCATCGACACGCCATTCGCGACGAAGCTCGTCCCGATCGAAGTCAGGACCAGAACGTTCGAAAGCGGCAGATCGATGAACAGTTCGATATAAGCGAGTTGCACCAGCAGGACGACCATCGACACGATCGGACCCTGATACCGGAACTTGTCGAGCCGCGCATGATGCAGCAGATTGTGCTGATCGTGATAATCAACATCGCCGATGCCCGCATGCTGTTGCAGCTTCGCGCCAGCGACGTCGTCGGCGACCTGGCCGGCATCATGGCCATCATCCGGGCCCGGGTCCGTCCCGTCCTGCGGCGATTCGATGATGGTTCGATGAATGTTATCGGACACTGTAATCTCGTTCGGGCGACATGATACGCCGGGCTATGGTGGCCGGTTGACGAACCGGTACTGAACGGGCCCACTCCCGACATTCATCAACTGCTATAGTCGAACCGGACCGATGCACAACCGGCATCCCATAAACCCTGGCAAAGTGCATCCGGTTGATTTGATTGGCGCTTTGTCGTGTGTGGCGGCATCGCCAAGGGACGATCGAACATACATTCGATCCCAGACAAACGTTGCCAACGATGCACCGGGGCGGGTATTCGAACGGCGGCATTCCCATGGCAATCCTATCCCAACCAACTGCGGCTACGCCCCTCCATATCATCGCGACCGTCAATGCGGCGTGGAATATGTGGCATTTTCGTCGCCATCTTCTCGAAGCGTTGTTGGCGGACGGGCACCGCGTCACCGTGCTGGCCCCGCCTGACGACAGTGTTGCCGATATCGTCGCATCGGGGTGCCGCTTCCTGCCGCTGAAGATGAACCGGAAGGGGTTGAACCCCGTCAGCGAGATCGGCCTATGGCGTCAATTCCGTGCGATCTTCCGGCGCGAAGCCCCCGATCTCGTCCTGGGTTTTACCATCAAAAACAATCTGTTCGGCGCGCGTGCGGCCCATGCGCTGGGCATCCCGTTCATCCCCAACGTCACTGGCCTGGGTACGGCTTTTCTGTCCGGCGGCACCCTTCTGCGTGTGGCGAAGCGTTTGTATCGCGATGCCTTCACGCATTGCCCTATCGTTTTCTTTCAGAACAATGACGACGCCGATTTGTTCGTCGAACTGGACCTCGTTGGGAAGGGGCAGGTCCGGTTGCTGTCCGGTTCGGGCATCGATCTTTCGCAATTTGCGGTGGAGCCCCTGCCCGACCGGCATGAGCCGCTCACGTTTTTGATGATCGCGCGCCTGCTTCGCGACAAGGGTGTCCATGAATATGCGCAGGCGGCGCGGCGAATGCGGTCCGATCATCCGCATGCCCGCTTCCGGTTGCTGGGCGCTGTCGATAACGACAATCGCAGCGCCATCCCCCTCGCCCAGATCGAGGCATGGGAGGCGGAGGGGATCGTCGAATATTGCGGCACGTGTACGGATGTGCGCCCCGCCATCGCTTCGGCGCATTGCATCGTTTTGCCATCCTATCGCGAAGGGGCGCCGCGGACCCTGATCGAAGGCGCGGCAATGGGTCGCCCCCTGATCGCTTCGGATGTGCCCGGATGCCGCGCGGTAGTCGACGATGCCACGAACGGCTATCTTTGCGCGGTCCGCAGCGGCGACGCGCTGGCCGATGCCATGGATCGGTTTGCCCGGTTGGACGAAGGCAAGCGAAGCGACATGGGCCGCCGGTCGCGCGAGAAAATGGAACGCGAATTCGATGTCGCGCATATCATCGCCGCCTATCGATCCGCTATCGTCG
>JBASAR010000277.1:0-13235 GCA_049650705.1 Pontixanthobacter sp.
AAAGCCTGCTGGGAAACCTTCCGCGAACAGGCCTATGGCCGCATCCTGATGACCAGCAGCTCCACCGGACTGTTCGGCAATTTCGGCCAGGCCAATTACGGCGCGGCGAAGCTGGGCCTCGCCGGCCTGACCAAGACGCTGACCATCGAAGGCGCGAAATACAACATCAAGTGCAACTCGCTGTCGCCGGTGGCAGGCACGCGGATGACGGAAGACCTCTTCCCCGAAGAAGCCTTCAAACTGTTCAGCCCCGAAAACGTGGCCCCCGCCGCGCTGTTCCTGGTGAGCGAAGACGCGCCCAGCAACCAGATCGTGGGTGCGGGCGCCGGCGGTTTCCACAGCGCATGGGTGACCATGAACGACGCGGTGTGGCTGAAGGACGAAGACCGCAACGTCGAAGGCTTCGCCGCACGGTGGGACGACATCAATTCCATGACCAATCTGAAAGCCCCGCAATCGGGCGCGGAACAGAGCGGCGCGATTCTGAAAGCGATGCAGGACGTCGTCGGTAAGGACGCCGCACCGGGCAGCGCGCGCGGCTGATCCTCAATCGCATTGACCGCGTGATACGCCGGCCGTAATCTTCCGACCACATTTGGGGGGAAAACGACCGGTGTATTCCGAAGAAGATATCAATTCCGCCGTCGCAGCCGGTGCGCTGAGCACCGATGCGGCGGCGTCTTTTCGCGCGCATATGACGCAGCTGCGCGATATGCCGCGCAGTGCGGAGGAAAACTTTCGCTTCATCAGTTCGTTCAACGATATCTTCGTGGCGATCGGCGCGATTATCATGCTCATCGCGGCGGGCGCGATCGGGCAAGCCGTAGGGGGATTGGTGGCGCCCTCACCTGCTTACCCGGTCAATGATGCGGCTAGCACATGGCAGCAATATGAAGAACAGAGCCTGTTGTCGGATGGGATCGCCTGGCTGATCGGCGGTGTTCTCGTCGCTTCAACCGCTTGGCTGCTGGCCGAATTTTTCACCCGCAAAAGGCGCATGGCCTTTCCCAGCATCATCCTGCTGGTCGCATTTGTCGGCGCTGTATTCGCTGCCGTATTCGGGGCGGGCCTCGCGCTAGCGGGGAACGGGGAAGCGGTCGGCGGCTTCATCGCATCGATCGCGGGACTGGTGGCGGCGGGTGCTGCTTGGCTCCATTGGCGGCGCTTCGGTGTTCCGATCACGATTGCCGCAGGGGTCGCCGCAATCTGCGTCACGGTCATCGGGTTGATCGTTGCTCTGCTTTCGACCGGCGGCGCCCAAGAAACCGGCGATATCTTGTTGGCACTGACCTTCGTTGCCGGACTGGCGGTGTTCGCTTTCGCCATGCGCTGGGACATGGCCGATCGCGAACGGACCACACGGCGCAGCGATGTCGCCTTCTGGCTGCATCTGCTGGCCGCGCCGATGATCGCGCATCCGGTGTTCTATTCGCTCGGCATCATCGACGGCGGCGACGCGGTGAATGTCGGCGGCGCGCTGGCTGTAATTGCGATCTACATCCTGTTCGGATTGGTCGCGCTGGCGGTGGACCGGCGGGCGTTGTTGGTTTCCGCCCTCGCCTATGTGCTCATCGCACTGGGTTTCCTGATCGACCGGTTCGGCGCTGTGGAGCTGACTTTTGCCCTGACGGCATTGGTCATCGGTTCGGCGCTGTTGACCCTGTCGGCGTTCTGGTCCCCGATCCGCAGAGCGATCGTAACACGGCTTCCCGAAGCATTACAGGACAGGCTGCCACCCGTGTACGACGATACGCAGGTAGCGAAAACGCCGCTAAGCGCCTAGCGGCCCACCGCCTTTACCAGGCGCCGCTCCATCGGGGCCAGCACGCCGGACAGTTCGTGTCCGCGCTTCAGGATTTGGTCGTGCTCGCCGAACAGCGCCCACATTCCCTGTTTGTTACGCAACAAGGGGCGCTTCTCGATCCGTGCCTGCGGGCGCTCGGCCGCGCGGCGAAAGGCGGAAAAGATCGCCGCGTCTTTCGTAAAATCCATTGCGTAATCGCGCCATTCGCCCGCCGCGACCATCCGACCATACAGATCGAGAATGCGCTGCAACTCCATGCGTTCGAATGGGATTTGCGCCGGCGCGCGGCCGGGAAAGGGCAGAATGATGCCGGACCCGTCCGACCGCGACCCCATACCCGTCATTCCGCCGTACCGCTGCGCGGGATCGGTTCCTCGCGCGCTGCGCGCAAGGCGGCCAGTTCCTCTTTCAGATTGTTGATCTCGACCTCCAGCTTGCCAAGCCGGCCCGCGCCGGTCTGCATCAGTTCCTCGCACGGTTCGTCACACGGTGTGCCGTAAGGGAGGAAATCCTTCAGCCATTCTTCCGCCGGCACCAGGGTCGATCGCGCCTTCATCCCGATCATCGTCGCGCCTTCGGGCACGTCGTCGGTCACTACCGCATTGGCCCCTACCCGCGCGCGTTCGCCAACCACGATCGGCCCGATAATCTGCGCGCCGGACCCGATGATGACATTGTCGGCCAATGTCGGGTGTCGTTTGCCTGGTACCCCGTTGGTCGGGTTCGTCCCGCCCAAGGTCACGCATTGATAGATCGTGACATTGTCGCCGATCTCGGCCGTTTCTCCGATGACGGTGAAACCATGATCGATAAAGAAATTGGTCCCGATCCGGGCACCGGGATGAATGTCGATCGCGGTCAGAAAGCGGCTGATATGATTGACCGTTCGGGCGAGAAAATACAGCTGCGCTGCGAACAGCCAATGCGCCACGCGGTGCAGGCCGAGCGCCAGGACACCGGGATAGAGCAGCACCTCCCATCGCGATCGCGGCGCGGGGTCGCGCGCGCGAACGGAATCGAGATAGGCCTTGAGCCTGCTCAGCATGAAACGCACCTTTTCATCGGCGCGAGCCTTTCACCAAAGCCGCGCATTTGCAAGACCGCACTAGAACAAGCGCGTCTGTTCGGGGCCATGCAGCGCGTCGATCGCGTCACGCCAGATGCCCATCGTGGCGGGAACCTTACGCTCCAGCGTCAGGCGGTCGATGGCGATGACCGTACGCTCGATCCCGGCGAAACTGCGTTCGGTACGCGGGACGAGATAGGCGGGCGCACCCTCCCCCAGCGCCAGGCCGCGCTGCTGCGCCATGCTCTGCATCAATTCCGCCGCCATCGCGTCGTCCGGTTCGCGTATCTCCATATGCAATGCCGATTTCACGCGGGATGCAAGATCCGGCAGCCGCACGTTCCAGCCATCCGCATCGCTGATCAGCAGCAAGCCGCCGCCACCATCCTGCGCCGCGTTCCAGCGGTGGAAAAGCTCCGCTTCGTCCCAGCGGTCGGCCCCGTCGATAACCGCGCCTCCCCCCGATGCCGCAAACCACCGCCCGAACAGCGATTTGCCCGATCGTGCCCCGCCGCGCAAGATCGCGGTGCGATATGGCCAGTCGTCCGGGCGGCGAAGGGCATCCGCCACATGCGCATTGGCATTGCCAAGAATGATGCTGCCCGGATCGTCCGATCCGCGATGCATGAGTGGCAGGGCGATCTGCGTCATGCGCTTGGCCTGCGCCCGCGACTAGCGACGGATGGAGAGCGCGTTACTGCCCTGGCTGACCGTAAAGCCACGTCCGCGCAAGGCACCCGCCAGATCGCTGAGCGATCCGCCAAAACTCACGCTCAACACCGATGTGCCACCGATCGCGAGGCTGGTGGTGGTCGCACCGCGAACTCCCGGCGTCGCGCGCACCGCCGCCAATGTGGCGTCGATCGCGCCGGCATCGGGACTGGCGAATTGTACGGTGAAACTGTTGACCGCGACGGGTGGCGCGTTGGTTTCGGGTTCCGGTTCGTCGGCCCCGGCAGAGGCACGGCGCGCGGCGCGTTCCTGCGCGGCTCGGGCGGCGCGATCTGCGCGGTCGGCCCGTTCCTGCGCATCGGCCGCGCGCCCGGCATCGATAAGCCGTTGCAGTGCGGGATCGATCCCGCCCGCATTGAAATCGAGCGAGGGGTCGGGCGTGAGGATGCCGCCAGCCAGCGCGCGGGTGTAGATCGTATCGAACCGCCTGACCGCATCGCGCATCATGCGCGGCAGGTCGTCCGGGTTCTTCGCGGTCATGGTGAACCCGCCCAAGTACGAATTGTCCGGCCCATGGCGCGCGGTAAAGCGCCCGTCCACCGGCCCGCCCGGGTATGTGTAGTCGAGCCGCGCGACCGCCATCAGCACGTCCGCCGCGCCGAATTCGTCCAGCAGATTGCGCCACCAGAGCCGGCTGCGCCTGCCCGTCTGCCCATAGGTCAGCAGCAGCGAATCGCTCCCCGCGCCCGATGGCCGCACATACGTGATCCGGCTCGCGCCCGATTGATATTCCGCCCAGGCACGCTGCCACGGGCTGCGCTGTTCGTACACCTGCATCGCGCCGCCGGTGATGGTGATCGGCAGCAGCATCATCGGCGCGGATTTGGCAGCCCGTCCCTGTCCGCTCAAATATTGGCCGGTGCGTGTCCGGTCGAAAATGACACCCAATGTCGCGATGTAGCGTTTGGGACCGACGCGTTCCTTCTCGATCACGATCGACGATACGATGCTGTCCAGTTGCGAATCGGACAGTTCGGGGCCGTCCAGTTTGGCCCATGCGAGCCGCTGCGCCTCGCGCCAGCCTTCCTCGCGCGCTTCGGCCGCATTATCGCCGCGTACGTCGACTTCGATCTCTCCGATTTCGATGTCCGTGCTCGCCGCGACGGCCGCGATACCGCGATCGCCCTCCACCTGTGCGACCAGCATCCGGCCCCCGATGGCGATCGCCACGGCGATGGCGAATAACGCCGCCAACACGGCGAACGCGCGCCGCGCGGTGATGGCGGGCAGACGCTCGAACGGCGAAGAAAGGGGGAATAACTGGCGCATTGGGGAAACTTCGCGCCTTTTGCCCAATTGCGCGTGGAAATCCAAGCATCAAACGCTAAAGCCGTGGAATGCGGGGCAAGAACGAACCTTATACCTATGCCGAAGCGGGCGTGTCGATCGCGGCAGGCAATGCACTGATCGGGGCGATCGGTCCGCTTGTGAAAGCCACCGCCCGCCCCGGCGCGGATGCGGAACTGGGCGGGTTCGGCGGGTTTTTCGATCCGAAGGCCGCCGGTTATGCCGATCCGTTGCTCGTGGCGGCGAACGATGGCGTCGGGACCAAGCTGAAACTGGCGATCGATCACGACCGGCACGATGGCGTCGGTATCGATCTGGTCGCGATGTGCGTCAACGATCTGATCGTTCAGGGGGCGGAACCGTTGTTCTTCCTTGATTATTTTGCGACCGGAAAACTGGAAAACGGCATTGCGGAACGGGTCATCGCGGGCATCGCACAAGGCTGCAAACAGGCCGGATGCGCCCTGATCGGCGGCGAGACGGCGGAAATGCCGGGCATGTATGCGCCGGGCGACTACGATCTGGCCGGGTTCAGCGTCGGCGCCGTGGAGCGGGGCGAACAGTTGACCGGCGACCGCGTAGCGGCGGGCCAAATCCTGTTGGGAATGGCGAGTTCCGGCGTGCATTCCAACGGTTTTTCACTGGTCCGGCGATTGGCGGCGGATCGGGAATGGGCGCTGGCCGGTCCCGCACCGTTCGACGCTGCGCGCACTCTTATCGACCTGCTTATCGAACCCACCCGGATCTACACCGAAAGCCTGCTGCCCCTGATACGCGGCGGCCATATCGCGGCCCTCGCCCATATTACCGGCGGCGGATTGCTGGAAAATATTCCGCGCGTCTTGCCCGAAGATTGTCATGCCCGGATCGACGCCGACAGTTGGGCGCAACCTCCTCTCATGGCGTTCCTGCAAAGCGAAGGCCGTATCGAACCGGCGGAGATGGCACGCACGTTCAATTGCGGTGTCGGAATGGTACTGGCGGTCGACGAACATGACGTTGCGACCATAACCGACCGGCTCCGGACTACAGGCGAAACCGTTTTTCCGATCGGCCGCATCGAACAGGGCATACGCGGTTGTACCGTGAACGGTCCCGGGCATAGCTGGAACAGTGCCGATCCCTGGTCCGCCGAACATTTCGCATAGCCCCGCCGTGAACAAGGCACGCATCGCGGTTTTCATATCCGGAGCAGGCACCAACATGGCGGCGCTGCTTTATGCCAGCCGGCTGGACGATGCGGCCTATACGATCGTGTTGGTCGCCAGCAATCGCGACGATGCGGCTGGTCTGACGCTTGCCCGGGCGGAAGATGTTACAACGTTCGCACGTTCGCATCGCGGATTGGACCGCGCCGATCACGATGCCGCGATGGAAGCGGCAGCGGTCGCAGCCGGGGCGGATTATATCGTTCTGGCAGGTTATATGCGCGTCCTGTCCGACGGGTTCGTCGAACGCTGGAACGGACGGATGGTCAACATCCACCCCTCCCTGCTACCGAAATATCGCGGGCGCGATACCCATGCGCGGGCACTGGCGGCGGGGGACCGCCACACCGGCGTATCGGTTCATCTGGTCACGCCCGAACTCGATGCGGGCGAGGTGTTGGGAAGCCTATCCGTAGCGATCCGCGAAGGCGACACGGTGGACGATCTTGCGGTTCGTACGCGTTTTGCCGAACATCAGCTTTATCCCCGTGTTCTCAACGATTTCATCTGTCGCCGGCGGACATGAAAAACCCCGCCGGATCGCGCCGACGGGGTTATCATAATCTGCGCGTACCGGTTCAGCCGACGATTTCGTCCTCTTCGAAGAAATACGCGATTTCGGTGGCGGCGTTTTCTTCGCTGTCGGAACCGTGGACCGTGTTCGCTTCGATGGATTCGGCATAGGTCTTACGGATCGTGCCCTGATCGGCATCGGCGGGATTGGTCGCGCCCATGATGTCGCGGTTGCGCTTCACGGCGTCCTCGCCTTCGAGGACCTGGACGACGACCGGGCCGCTAACCATGAAATCGACCAGTTCCCCGAAAAACGGGCGTTCCTTGTGCACGGCATAGAAGCCTTCCGCCTGGTCCTTCGTCATTTGAATGCGCTTCGACGCCACCACGCGCAAGCCGGCATCTTCCAGCATTTTGGTAACGCCGCCTGTCAAATTGCGGCGGGTCGCGTCGGGTTTGATGATCGAGAACGTGCGGGTGGTGGACATGAAGTTTCCTCAGCATATGTGGGTGTATGAATGTTGCGCGCGGCCATAAGGCGGGGGCGGGAAAACGGCAAGGCGCGTCTGGAATTGGGAAATGTCAGGCCACCTTGGTCCACTTGCCCCGGTCCTGACGATAAAAGCTGCGTTCCAGTCCCTCCGACCCATCGAGCGAGCGCCAACAGGCGCGTGCGTTTTCCACTGCCTCGTCACTAAATAGCAAGAAACTTCGTGCGAATTTCGTGGCGTGGTCGCGCCATTCGCCGTCGGCGAAAATCACGACGTCGGCATTGTTGGCCGCGGTACATTCGGCAGACACCAGGATCGGTTGTCGGTCGGCATTCGGCGCGTCGGCATTCCCGTTCGCCAGAAACGCTTCGGGTTGGTGCGACCATAGCGCCTCCCCTATCTTATCGCGCTGATCGCCGTGCGCCGAAACAACCAGCAGCCGGTCGCCATTCGTGCGGGCTTTATGTGCAATAAGCGCGACGACCGTTTCCACCGGATCGCGGCTTAATTGCCAGAAATCGACTTTCATGAGGCGTTGGCCGATTTGTTCCGCCGGCACCGTTCGGAACAGTAGACGACATTGTCCCAGTCGCGTTCCCATTTCTTCCGCCAGGTAAAGGGCAAGCCGCAAGCCTTGCAATCCTTGCTCGGCAAGTCCGCTTTCTTTCGCATACGGCCCATGCGTCGCGCTTATGCCCCTTCGGTGTCGCGAATGAACCGGTCGAGCAGCCGCGCACCATAGCCGGTTGCGCCCTTGTCCCATGTCTGTCCGGCCTTGTCCGCCCAGACCATCCCGGCGATGTCGAGATGCGCCCACGGCGTGTCGTTTTCGATGAAACGTTTGAGGAACTGCGCGGCGGTGATCGATCCCGCGCCCTTGCCGCCGATGTTCTGCATGTCGGCGATGGGGCTGTCGATCAATTTGTCGTAAGCCGCCGACATGGGGAAGCGCCACAGTTTCTCGCCCACCGTCTTGCCCGCGCTAAGCAATGCGTCGGCCAGTTCGTCATCGGTCGCGAACAGGCCGCCATGTTCATTGCCGAGCGACACGATCATCGCCCCGGTCAGCGTGGCCAGATCGACGATACGCTTCGGCTTGAAGGTCCGCTGCGTCCAGGTCAGCGCATCGGCCAGCACCAGCCGCCCTTCGGCATCGGTGTTGAGCACTTCGATCGTCTGGCCGGACATGGAGGTGACGACATCGCCGGGGCGCATCGCCTTGCCGTCGGGCATGTTCTCGACCAGACCCAAAACGCCGACGATGTTGGTCTTGGCCCTGCGCTTCACCAGCGTCAGCATCGCGCCGGCGACCGCCGCACTGCCGCCCATGTCCCATTTCATGTCGCCCATGCCGGGTCCGGGTTTGAGCGATATGCCACCCGTGTCGAATGTCACGCCCTTGCCCACGAAGGCAGTCGGAGCCTCGCCTTCTGCGCCGCCTTCCCATTTGATGGCGAGGATGCGGGAAGGCTGTTCGCTGCCCTGCCCTACGCCCAGCAGCGATCCCATGCCGAGTTCCTCCATCGCGGGAACATCCAGCACGATCAGTTCCGCGCCGGTATCGGCAAACATCTCCTGACATTTTTCGACATAGCTGACCGGAAAGATCTTGTTGGCCGGTTCCGCGACGAGGTGCCGGGTCAATTCGACCCCGTCCGCCACCGCACACGCATCGGTCCATGCCGCGTCCAGCCCGTCCGGTCCGCCGATGACCGTCACCGTTTCGAGCGTGATCTTCTGTTCGTCCTTCAGCTTCGTACGGTATAAATCGTGCCGCCAGCCGCGCAGTCGCAATCCGAGCAGCACCGAAGCCGCGGCGGAGGCATCCAGTGTGCTGCCGGTAAGATCAATCGCCAACGCTGTTTCGCCCGACGTCAGATATTTCGCCGCCAGCGCCGCGCCCGCCTTTTCCAGATTGATCGCCCGATCGTCCGATTCGCCTTTGCCGGCACCGACCACCGCCACACGGGTCGTGCCGCCATCGCGCGACGTGAAACTTTCGAACAATTGCCCCGCCGTGCCTTTGAATCGCGACGCTTTCGCGCCATCGGCGACCGACGTTTCCAGCTCAGCCGGCATGGTGCCCTTATCGGTCACGTAGGCGATCAGGCGGGCATCGGAAGGGACTGTATCGTTGAAACGGATGTGCATGGAAACTCCAACTCGGTTCGGGCGCGTTTGCACCGATGAATGGCAATTGCGATTAAGCGGCGCCGGTGCGATAGGCAAGCCATGGCCCGGCCACGGAAAAATTCACCAAATCTACAGTCCGAAACGCGAATTGTTCCGTGCCTGATGGTGCGCGTGGCCATTCTCGCTACGCTGACGTTTCCGGCCGGTGTGCAGGCGCAGCAAGGCGCACCGCCGGGTGTCGAGCCCGCCAATCCTCCGGTTGAAATACCCGATGCGCGCGATCCGGTTTATACGGGCGAACAGCGCGCCGGCTTGCCCCAACTGGAAGGCGAATTGCCCGCAACGGACCCGCTGGCCGCACCGCAGGCCGGGGACGTCATCGATTTCGAAGCGAATGAAATCGCCTACGATACGGTCGCCGACGTCGTTACCGCCGAAGGCCGCGTTATCCTGCGCAGCGAAGATCGATCGGTCATCGCCAACCAGGTCGTCTGGGACCGCAAAACGGGCGAGATCGTAGCGATGGGCGACGTCCGCTTCGTCGATGCGGAAGGCAATCAGCTTTACAGCGACCGTATCGAACTGACCGAGGAATTCGAAACCGGCGCGATGGCGGATCTGCTGCTGGCCCTGCGCGAAGGCGGGCGGCTGGCGGCACGCGGCGGGGCGCGGCAGGGCGACGGTTCGATCGTGCTCACCCAAGCCGCATACAGTGCTTGCGCCGTGGTCGATCCCGAAGGGTGCGACAAGGATCCCAGCTGGCGTATCACGGCGGACCGCGTGGTGTACGATCCGTCCGAAAACCGCGTGCGCTTTACCGGTGCCTATCTCGAACTGTTCGGCCAGCGGCTCCTGCCGTTACCCGGCCTGGCGATCCGAACCGATGGACGACCGGTATCGGGTTTTCTTGTCCCCGACCTCCGCGTCTCGGAATCCAACGGCGTGGAAGTCGCCGGAAGCTATTACTGGAACCTCGGCCGGGAACAGGATGTCACCGCCAGCGCCTATCTGTTCAGCGAGGCACCGCCCATGGTGTCCGCGCAATATCGGCATCTGACCGATCAGGGCGCCTATCAGGTCACCGGCTACGCCACCCACAGCCGCCGCATTCGCCGGTTCAGCGGAGAGCCCACCAGCCAAAGCGATCTGCGCGGCTATATTTTCGCCAATGGCCGGTTCCAGTTCGATCCCAACTGGAGCATCACCGGAGCGGTTCGGGCCGCGAGCGACCGCACCTTCCTGCGCCGGTACGATATCAGCCGCGACGATCGCCTGCGATCCACAGTCAATCTGGAACGGATTTCGGACACGTCCTACCTCTCCGTCGCCGGCTGGGCCACGCAGACGCTTCGGCTCGGCGTACCGCAGGGCCAGGTGCCGCTGGTTGCGCCGGTTATCGATTTCCGCAAACGGATCGCGGACCCCACCGGCTTGGGCGCCACCGTGGAACTGCACGCCAATACCCTGTCGCTCTATCGCGATCAGGGACAGGATACGCAGCGCGCTTTTGCGGGCGGGCGGTGGGATCTGAAACGCCTGACGGGCTGGGGACAGGTCGTTACGCTGACGGGTCTGGTGCGGGGCGATGTCTACTACAGCGACGAGAATGCGTTCACCCCGACCGAAATCTATCGCGGCGAACCCGGCTGGCAGGCGCGCGGCATCGCGTTGGCCGCGCTCGACATGCAATGGCCGTTCGTCGGCGAGGCGTTCGGCGGCACGCAGGTGCTGACCCCGCGGGTTCAGCTGGTCGCGACCCCGCCCATCCGCAATCTCGCCGTGCCGAACGAAGACGCGCGCGCGATCGATCTGGAAGACAGCAACCTGTTCGCGCTCAACCGCTTCTCCGGATACGACCGGGTGGAAGACGGCGCGCGCATCACCTACGGCGTCGACTGGACCGTGCAGCGGCCCGGATGGCAGGGCAAAGCGACGATCGGCCAATCCTACCGACTCGATCGCGATAACGATATTCTGGTCGAAGGTACGGGTTTGAGCGAGCGCGTATCCGACATCGTCGGGCGGACCGAGATACGCTATCGCGATTTTGTCAAACTGACTCACCGCTACCGGTTGGACAAGGACAGCTTCGACATCCGCCGCAACGAATTCGACGCGACGGTCGGCAGCCGGCGGACCTATGCCGAGGTCGGCTATCTGCGGCTCGACCGGAATATCGACGACGCTATCGAGGATTTGCAGGATCGCGAGGAATTGCGCTTCGCCGGGCGAGTGGCGTTCGCGCGCTATTGGTCGGTGTTCGGATCGGGCGTGTTCAACCTCACCAATGCGGACGAGGATCCGACCTTCACCTCGGACGGGTTCGAAGCAATCCGGACCCGGCTCGGCTTCGCCTATCAGGACGATTGCCTGGAACTGGGGCTGACCTGGCGCCGCGATTACGTAACCGCCGGCGATGCACAGCGCGGGGATACGTTCCAGCTGTATTTCGCCCTGCGCAACCTCGGATTCAGGTAGGCCCGGCTTTCTTGGATAGCGTGCGCCATTGACCCAAACATTGACCCAGATATTGGCCCGGCCGTTGGCCCGGACGTTGGCACGCACGCCGGCATACGCTAGGGCGCACCACTCAGCTTCGGTTCAGCCAATTGCGCCCATTCGCGCTCCTTCGAGAATGCCCCCTGGCGCATCGCGGATGCGCGGTAAGTACGGATACATGATGTGATAGAAAAGACTGCCTCGCGCCTGCTCGGCCGACCGGCTGCGTTTCTCGCGGCACTGACCTTGGCGGCAAGCCCCATCGCACTTCAGGCGCAGACCAACGCGGCGGGCGCGTTGAACATCCCATCCGACGTGCGCATCCTCGGCACGAACGATCCGAACAACCGTTCGGCCACCGCCGTCGTGAATGGCACCGTCGTGACGGGCACCGATGTCGATCAACGGGTCGCATTGCTGGTCGCGGCGTCGCAAGGCGAATTGCCGGAGGCGGAATTGCAACGCGTGAAAATGCAGGTGCTGCGCAATCTGATCGACGAAACACTGCAGATACAGGCCGCCGCCAATCAGGATATTCCGGTCGAGGACGCCGCCGTCGATCGGCGTTATGCCGAAGTCGCACAACAGAATTTTTCATCCGACCCTTCGCGGATGGACGCCTACCTCCAGTCGGTCGGTTCGTCGCCCGCCTCGCTCAAACGGCAAATCCGCGGGGAACTGGCCTGGAACAACGTCATCCGCCGCAATATCTCGCCATTCGTCAACGTATCCGAAGAGGAAGTGCGCGAAGATATCGCCCGCCGCGATGCGGAAAAGGGTACGGAGGAATATCGGATCGGCGAAATCTATCTCAGCGCCACTCCGGAAAACCTGGGTGCCGTTTCGCAGAACGCCAGTCAGATCGTCACCCAGTTGCAGCAGGGCGGCAGTTTCGTGGCCTATGCCCGCCAATTTTCCGAAAGCACCAGTGCTGTAAACGGTGGGGATCTGGGTTTCCTGAAACTGTCGACCCTGCCCACCGCCATGGCGGACGAAGCGCGCACGATGCAGGCCGGCCAGTTGAGCGGACCGTTCGAAATCCCCGGCGGGTTGGTCATCATGTATTTGATCGACAAACGCACGATCGGGTTGGCCGACCCGCGCGACGCGATGCTCGACCTCAAACAGATATCGATCGCGTTCGATCCCGGTCTGACCGAAGAACAGGCACGCACCCGGCTGGATCGCTTCACCCAGGCGGTCGGATCGTTGCGCGGTTGCGGCGCTGCGGAAGACGTCGCGGCCAGCGTCGGTGCCGAAGTGGTCGAGAACCAGATCCGCGCCCGCGCATTGCCCGAACAGCTGCAGAATTCGCTGCTGGCCATTCAGGTCGGTCAGGCGACGCCTCCCTTCGGTTCGGTTTCCGAAGGGGTACGCGTGCTGGTTCTATGCGGACGGGACGATCCCGAAGAAGTGGGCCTCAACGATTTCGAGCAGATCATGAACCAGAAAGAGCAGGAGCGCATCCAGAAGCGCGCCCAGCGTTACCTGCGCGATCTGCG
>JBASAR010000278.1:0-2585 GCA_049650705.1 Pontixanthobacter sp.
AAAGTGTCCTGTCCGACATAGAGGCCGCGCAGAGCGATCCAAACCTGTGGCCTCCTGGCATGAGCTACCGCGTCACGGCTGACGACTCAGAGTTGATTTGGGATCAGCTTGGCAGCTTGTTTGTGAATGTCCTTCAGGCAATGGTTGCCGTCTTCGTCATTCTGTTTATCGCCCTCTCCTGGCGAGAAGCGCTGATTGCCGGACTCTCTATTCCACTGACCTTTTTGGGTGCTATTGCCGTGCTCTGGCTGATGGGCCAAACCTTGAACAACATGGTGCTTATTGGCATGGTGCTAGCACTCGGCATTCTTGTAGACGTGTTCATTTTGATGATGGAGGGAATGCACGAGGCAATTTTTGTCTCGGGCCTTAGTTTTAATCAGGCGGCGCTCAAGACAGTGAAAACCTATGCAGCTCCGGCCTTTGCCGGCCAGCTAACAACCATTTTAGCGATGACGCCGCTGATGGCGATCGGCGGCACGATGGGTAAGTTCATTCGGCTGTTGCCACTGACTGCAGTTATCTGTTTGATTTTGAGCTTCGCGATCGCGTTGCTAATTGATATCCCGCTCTCTCGTTTTTTACTCTCGAATGTGAAAAAGGAACAGGCTAAATCTCGCGTAGATAAGCTGAGCGAAACGGCCTCAGAGAAGTTCTCCCGGTGGAGTTTGAAAACCACCGTTAGCAGCAAATCGAGAGCTAGAAAATGGATTCTGGGTGCGCTGGGCCTATTTGTACTGGCCAGCATCACGATAACCCAGGTGCCGGTGACTTTTTTCCCAGAATCGGATAGTCGCAAGATTGGCATTGATGTGGAGATGCCACCGCAGACGACTTTGGCCGTTTCGCAGGCGATCGCAGACGACCTTGGCGACATTCTCCGGCAAAAGCCCTACATAGAAAGCGTCATAAAATACACTGGCCAGGGCAACACGCTAGTTAGCTCCGGCACCCTTCAGCCAAGCGACGGCAGCTATCTATCTGGCTTTTCAGTTGTTCTTTTACCGGAAGAAGAGCGGCCAGAAACCTCTTTTGTATACGTAGAAGAACTCCGCAACGAAATGACTGCCGCCGTCGAACGCTATCCAGGCGCGACTCTGATTTTGAATACAGAAAGCTCCACCGGAGCAGGCGATCCGATTCAGATAGAAATCGTGGGCAGCGACATTGCTGAACTCAGACAAATTTCTGCTGAGGTGCAAAGTACTATCCGCCAGATTCCGGGAGCCTCTGGCGTCCGCGATAACTTAGGAAATCTCCGGTCTGACCTAAAACTGCTACCCAATCGTGAGGAATTAGATTTTTATGGCCTAAGTGAAGATGAACTCACGACGCAGGCCCGCTATTACATGAGCGCCGTTCAGGTAGGAGACTTCGCGACTGGCGGCAACCAGGAAGACATTGAAATTCGACTCAGCACGGCGTGGCCTTCTCGCAACGGCGCGGTGGGTGGGCCTACTCGTCGCGATGAGCTGGGGCTGATTCGCTTCTTTGGCTCTAATCCTGACAAGCCGGTTATTCCTGCCGGGTCTGTAGTAAGCGCAGTGCAAGGAGAGACCGCACTTTCTATTACGCACTCAGGCAGCGAGCGTACCGTGAAAGTGTTGTCCAAAACATCTGGACGCACCGTAGGTGAAATACTGACAGACTTAGAGCCCAAAATTGCTGAAATGCAAAAATCTTGGCCTCCAGGCTACAGCTACAGTTTTGGTGGAGAAACCGCAGACCAGGCTGAAACCTTTGGCTCAGCGGGGCAGGCACTCGGCCTCGCTATATTCATGGTCTTTGCGGTGCTGGTGCTACAGCTCAACTCCTTCCGCCAGCCGTTCATTATCTTGCTGACGATTCCGCTCGCTTTGATTGGCACCTTTATCGGTTCATTCTTAGCCTGGATTCCATTCTCTTTCACGACATTCATTGGCATTATTGCGCTAGTCGGCATTGTGGTGAATGATGCGATTGTCATGGTGGACACCATGAACAGCTATCAGGCAGAAGGCATGACGGTACAGCAAGCAGCGGCGAACGGGGCCGCAGATCGGCTGCGACCTATCCTGACAACGAGTATCACAACCGTTATTGGCCTAATTCCCTTAGCCTTCAGCGATCCGACCTGGATGCCGCTGTGTAGTGCGATTATCTTTGGCTTGATTGCGGCGACAGGAACTGCACTGATTGTGATTCCTTGCTTATATTTGCAACTCACGCCGAAGACTGAGAATCCTGATTTGTCGCTGGCATAGAAAGAAGCGTTTATACTTGCTGCCTTTTAGTGTTTGCGATCGCAAACTCAGACGTGCGACCCCGCATCTAATTTGTACCGAGACCACGGCTTTGGCAATATGGCCCAAGCTCAACGAAAAGCTGGGCAGGGACCTGATTTGATTAAATCTCTCTTTAGAATGAAATAGCCCTGACTTTTTACTAGAGTCACGACCAAATTGATGATACCTGTAGGCTCTCCTTTCCTCTTCTTCAGATGAGAAAAGGATTTCTGCCATCAGCGGAGTTTTCTCACACAATAGGGAAGTACGAATGGCTTTATCTAAATCATATGACGGCGACCCAAGATAGAATTTCAACCC
>JBASAR010000279.1:0-4520 GCA_049650705.1 Pontixanthobacter sp.
ATGGATGCAAGCGCCTTTATCTCCAAGCCCTCCATATGATCGGCATCGGCAGGGGAGGTTTCATGATCGTAGCCCGCGAGATGCAGCAGCCCATGCACGATCAGATGCGCGGCATGATCGGGCAGCGTCAGACCCTTCGCCGCCGCCTCCCTTGCGCAGGTTTCATACGCCAGCGCGATATCGCCGAGCATTTCGGGCGGGCCTTTCGCACAGAGGGCGAGCAGGTCGGCGCGGGCGATCATGGGGAAGGATAGTACGTTGGTCGCCTTGTCCTTCCCCCGCCATTCCCGGTTGAGCGTAAGGACCTGGGCGTCGGTGGTAAATAGAATGCTGACGATGAGGCGCGGATTGGCGAACGCCGCTTCGACATGCGCAGCGGCCGATAGGGCGCGCTGTGTGAGATCAGTCCAATCCTGCGCATCCGGCCAATCCTCAACATCAATCTCAGGCTGCATCGGACCACTCGGTTCGTCGATCGTCAGCACCACATGGACCGCTCGTTACACGGTTCAGGACAACGACGGTTCCATTTGAAAAGCGGTTGGCGCGCTTTGTCATCGACGGATTGGGCGGGGAGATGTTCATACAAACGAAGATAGTCGTAATCGCGATTGTAGGAAATGGTCCGGAGGTTCAGTCATAATGCCGAAATACGGGCAACTGGCAGGATAAGCGGTTGGTCTATCTCTCACGCATGTTTGTACGCGACTAAAAAAAGGGTTGCCTGCGCATCGCATCGCATCATTATGCCGGGGGAGGGTAATTCAAAGATGAACATTAAATTTGCGTGGCCGGTTTTGGCGCTGCTTCCCTGTTCGGGTGCCCTACTGGCGCAAGACGATCAGGTGCTGACGGGCCCACCGCCGGTTTGGGTCAAGGCATCCGTGCCGTCGCCTGTACCATCCGATGCCGCCGGCCTCGTGTATGTCAGACGGAGCGACGTTCTCGTCCATCTCGAAGAGAACGGTCAATCCACGTATTTGGGTCAGCGATTGAAGCTCCTGCATCCCCGGGCGCTCGAAGTGGGCAATCTTGCTCTCACTTGGAACCCCGCCACCGGGGCGCCAACAGTCCATGCATTGCATATCCATCGCGATGAAACGACGATCGACGTACTTGAGACCAACAGTTTTGAAGTCCTTCGGCGCGAAGACCAGCTCGAACAATCGATGCTCGATGGATTGCTGACCGCCGTGTTGCGCATACCCGATTTGCGTGTGGGAGATGAGCTTGAATGGGCGTTCACGACCCCTTCGCATGATCCGACATTGCAGGATGAAAATTTCGGCAACCTCGTCCTTGGTCAGACTCCATCCGCTGGAAATTTTCGGCTTGGCCTAAGTTGGGTTGATGGGCAGGAACCGGCGGTTCAGTTGAGCGAAGACCTTGAAGATGTGGCCAAGCGAAACTCTGGCTCTCTCCAGCTGACCTTCGACACCCCCCAAATGCTTACTCCGCCCAAAGACGCACCCCCGCGCTACAATTGGCAACGGGTATTGGAATACAGCGATTATGCATCATGGAACGCCGTATCGCAGCGTTTCGACACGCTGTTTGCTGCAGCTTCAAACCTTGAGCCGGACTCAACGATCCGCCGGGAAGCGGCCCGGATTGCCGATGCCCATCCGGATGATCTTGCGCGAGCACAGTCCGCTCTTGAATTGGTGCAGCAACAGGTTCGCTACGTCTATGTGGGATTGGGCGGCGGCAATTTCAGTCCGGCCTCCGCCGATGAAACATGGCGCCGCAGATACGGAGATTGCAAGGGTAAGACGGCGCTTTTGCTTAGCCTACTACGCGAACTCGGAATAACCGCCGAAGCGGTTCTGGTGAACAATTCGGGCAGCGATGATGGCATGGATGATCGCCTGCCAAGTCCAGGTCTGTTCGATCACGTTCTGGTGCGCGCGACGATCGACGATACTGCCTATTGGCTTGATGGCACACTGCCTCGGGTAGCTGAAGCAGCACCAAACCCGTTTTTACCGTATCGGTGGGTACTGCCTCTGTCCGAAATGGGCAGCACGCTGCAGGCGATTGAACAAACGCCCCTTTCGTTACCATCTGAAATGGGCGTGTTCGAGATCGACGCCCGCGCCGGATTCGACGAGCCAGCCCGGATGGTTTCAACCACGGTCAGGCGCGGTGTGGAAGGTCTTGCGCAATATATGCAACTCTCGACCCTCACACCTGATCAACTGACGACCGCCTTTCGTAACAACATCGCGGGCGGGGGCATTTGGGACACGATCGCAGATGTCGCATATCGCTACGATTCCAAAACAAATGCGAGCATTCTCACCATTACCGGCAACGGCCCTGTGGATTGGGACGTTGAAGGCGACGGCGCGTATGATCTGGTACTTCCGGGCGGTGGGTTCAGCCCGCCAAGCCGCCGGCAACGATCGAACCCTGAAGACCGGGACGTGCCTTTTTACACAGAACCGACATACAGCTGTTATGCGACGACCGTTCGCCTGCCCACCGCGACCAATACTGAGAATTGGCGTTTCAATTCGACTTACGACAACCTGATCTATGGTCGTCGGTATTACCGCATGATGGAACTGCGCAACGATGGTACGATACGCATGGTCCGGGGCTCACGGACAGACTATTCAGAAATAAGTCCGAAAAGCGCCAGTCGCGACAATGATCGATTGGACGATTTTGACAACTCGAAGGCCAATATCTCCTACGATCCCAATCGCACGTTCAACTCACGGAACAATTCGAACAGTGTTCCGGCTACTTATGAATTCGACTGGATAGGCCCTGACGCCCCATGTTTGCCGCAAGACATTTTGGCCGGCGGCTCGAACGACGATTAATGGTTGACGCTCGATTTACGAAATGGTCCGTAGCTGCGGCTGATTTTTAATCGAGTGGAGGTCGCGAACATACCTTCGTGTGAACGGAAGCTTTTAGATCAAAAGCAGCCGGTTCTTCCATAAGACCAACCTCAAGCATCCGGCCCCTCATACGCCTCGACGATCCGCCCCACGATCGGGTGGCGCACGACATCCGCTGCGGTGAAGCGGGTAACGGCGATGCCGTCCACTCCGTCCAGCCGTTCGACCGCATCGGCCAGGCCGCTCATGCGGTCGCCGCCGGGGATGTCGACCTGTTTGGGATCGCCGCACACGACCATGCGGCTGTTCTGACCGAAGCGAGTAAGGAACATCTTCATTTGCTCCTTCGTCGTGTTCTGCGCCTCGTCCAGAATGATGAAGCTGTCGGCCAGCGTCCGCCCGCGCATGAAGGCGATGGGCGCGATCTCGATCTCGCCGCTGGCAAGCCGCCGCTCCACCTGTTCGGGCGGCATGCAGTCGTAAAGCGCATCGTATAGCGGGCGCAGATAGGGGTCGACCTTCTCCTTCATGTCGCCGGGCAGGAAGCCCAGCCGCTCGCCCGCTTCGACCGCCGGGCGCGACAGGATCAGTCGCTGCACGCTGCCGGTGATCAGCTGGCTGACCGCCTGCGCCACCGCGACATAGGTCTTGCCCGTGCCCGCCGGACCGAGGGCGAAGATCACGTCGTCGCGCGCCAGCTGCTGCATGTAGCCGACCTGCGATGCCGATCGCGGTACGATGGTCTTGCGCCGTGTACGGATCATGATAGGCGGCGGGTTGGCCCGGCTATCGCTGCGTTCGGTCATGATGCCGTCCAGCGTCGGTTCGTTGCTCATGGCTATGATGGATTCGATGGCGCCGCTATCCAATTCCTGCCCCATGGCAAGCCGGTCGTAGAGCGCTTGCAACACGTCGCGGGCGCGGGCCACGCTGTCCTCCGGCCCTTCGACATGCAACGTATCGCCGCGTGCGGAAATGAACACGCCCAACCGGTTTTCGACCTGCACCAAATTGGCGTCGAACTGGCCGAACAGGGGCACGAGCAGCGACTGATCGTCGAAATTCATGTCCAGCTGTGCCCGGCGAATTTCGCGTTGCGGCAGGGGTGGGCGCGATAGGGCGGGCCCGCCACTTCGGCTCCCGCCGCCGCCGCCCCGGCCTACGCTGCTCTGTGCCTTACGCGCCATATGTCTCCGTCGTCGGATAATCGGTCATGCGCGGAATGTAGGGGTTGGCATGCTGATGACAAGTTGGATCGCGACAAATCGATTGGAAACAAACAACGGACGAAAACGTCTTCGACAGGTGGGACGCTTCGTTCCGTATCGACACGCCAGATCATTTTCGGGAATTATCCATGCGCCTAACCGCAACCGCCATGCTGTCCGCCCTGTGTCTCTCCGCATGCGCCGAAAGCACGCCGGTGGACCAGACGCCGGATTCGGCCCAAACGCCGATCGTGGTCGAAGCGGATACGCGCAGGGTCGTCGAAAATTACCTCGCGCAGCAATATCCCGATACCGATGATCTGACCTATACCTATGGCACGGCCGATCTGGACGGGGCGGGGGAGGACGAATATCTCGTCTATCTCGGCGGACCGTCTATGTGCGGCACGGGCGGTTGTACCTTGCTGGTCCTGCAACCCGAAGGCGACGGGTTTCGCAA
>JBASAR010000280.1:0-4983 GCA_049650705.1 Pontixanthobacter sp.
GTGGTGGCCGATATGGTTCGCGCGCGCTGACCATCCCCCACCGCGCGTTCCGCATGCGCCCCTTCGTCACCGGCCCTGTCGCTGCGATCGCCCCGCATTGGCGAGATCCCGACACCGGTTTATCCATTCGCCAGACCCATCACCGCTTGACCGGGCCTGGACGGCCCCCTAGGTGACGCCCCCGGCAGACCCGCCACGCGATACACGCCGCAACCAACCCCTTTATGGGCCCTTAGCTCAGTCGGTAGAGCAACTGACTTTTAATCAGTAGGTCGCTGGTTCGAACCCAGCAGGGCTCACCATATTGTTGTCCGTGCATAGGCGCAAACTTACAGCTGCATTTTTGCAAGCTTAAGTTTGCAGTGCCTATTCCAAAGGCTGGAAAAAAATACTTGAACACTGAAAATGCTGCAAATTCTCATATTTCAAAAGGTTGCATTCTTGGTCAAGTCAAAGCCATCACAGGTGATCCGAGCTGAGTTCCAAATGAATTGGGCCTAGTCATCACGAAATTTCTCCAGGTTGGTGGCAATGTTGTTCTCGCGCCCTTAACTCTTCAGCCTAGCTCATGAAATTGATAGTATCCAAGGGTAATGTCATCTCATCGGCCATCGGACCTTCGCCCCGGTCAAAAGGGCGTCAGGTCCGATGGCGAGTCATTTCATCGAGCGGGCTTTTTAAGACCCGCTCTAAATGTGGTCAGATTGCCCGTCGCTCAATGCGACAGGTTTCCAAATGACAGGAAATACGCCATTCCTCCAATGCCGTTCGACGCCGCGCGAAGACCGTTAGAGCGCACACGCACCTGAATGAACTGACTATCTCGCGACGATTCAATCCCTCGTCTACGAACCCTCACAACTTCCGAAATGCACAATGGGCCGGATCAATGGCAACCAAGTCGAAGCGTTTCTTGTCAATCCCATCTTCAATCACCTTCTGCACCTTGCTGATCGTGCCGACTTTTGCTCTGATACCCGAGTTCGCATCAAAGCCTTTTTGCAATTCGACACCTAGCAGGAATGGTCGCGTGTAACGCAGCGCATGCATGGGAGACCATGCATACTGCTTGAGTCCCGAATGAACATAAATATTGGCCCAGCCATACAAGCGTTCGATGGTAGGCAGCGGCACGCCGAATGTGATTTCGTTTTTGTATTGCTTCACGCCGGCCAAGATCGCCGACAGCGAAAGCGGATGCTGGCTACCTTTTTTGTCGAGACGGCCAATGGCTCCAAAACCATAACGAAACCTCATTTCGATCGCCATCCTGAACGGTGCGATGGACGTATCGCCGTGGTGATCCAGAAACGAGAGTCCAGGCGTATAACCATGCACCACCTGGTTCGCCGAATGGTATAGCGCAATGATGTGTTCGACCGGGTTCTTACCAGTGCCGGTGAAGTTCGGCACACCAGCGCAATACATGGCATAATGCTCGAACAATGTGATGGTGTCGAACACCAGGTTCCATGCCAGTTCGAACAATCCGTAATAGACGGTCCAATGGTCGCCGCTAGCCGGCTTGGTAGCGAATAATCTGTCTAGCTGTTCGATCGCCATCAAGGCGTTCGCCACATAGTAGTTTTTGTCGCGCAGCTTGCGATCATACTCGTTGATTGTCTTCGGAAAGCCCTGGGTGACGAGAGCCTCAGGCTTACGGTTTATCCCAGAAATATTTATCTGGGTCTCATAAGCGAAACTGGCCATAAACTCATAGCGCCCCATGGTCGTCCACCAAGTTTGGGCGCGCAAGAAAGCCGCCTCCCGCATCTTGCTGTCATTTGGTTTGTCGACGGCAGCCAGACTGTTCGAGCGATAATCATCAAAATTCATCTAATAATTTCCTGCTGCTTATTTGCTATCCCATGCAGTCGTGACTGGCTCTTCCGAATCGAAAACGGTTTTGGAGCGCAGGCCCTGCGCGGATTCGCACCTATGCTCGCAGAATAGTGAAGAACACGAGAAGCGAAGGCATGAGACGGGTCGCACCGCTCATGCCGCCACGGAAGGAAATTCCTTGTCTTGCCGGGGCAGCAAGCACATTGTCATGGAAAGGAAAATTCGATGAGCGAACAAGTCGGCCGCAGGCTAAAAACAATACGGCAGAGTAAAGGGCTGTCTCAGACCGAAATGCAAAAGGCGCTGGGCGCCAGCAGCATTCAAGAAGTGGAAGATCTGGAAGCGGGACTCCGCGAGTTGACGGAAGAGCAATTCGACGTCGCGCTGGAGATCCTGAACGTATCTTTCGAGGAATTCGCGAATCCTTACATGTTGGTTGGCGAGGAACGTTTCTCTTGGCGGCGGAGCGAGCCGGCCGCACACGAACTTGATGCCTTCGAAAACACTGCGAAAGAATGGATAGGAGCCTACCGCGAACTCGGCGTGCAGCTGGGTGAAGAGCCCAGCCGCACGTTGCCAGGCACCGGCCTCCACATCGACAGTTCTACCGCAGATGCAAAAGCGGCAAGTGAAGCCATCGCACATGAGCTGAGACTAGGCAGTGTGCCTGCCGATCGGCTCGCCGAGGCGATACAACGCGATTTCGGAGTCCTGGTCATTCCCGTTGATGCGATCCCTGGCATTTCTGGGGCGGCCTGCACACTTCCCCATCTCAATGTCGCGCTTATCAACCGGAACGAATCCGAAGGTCGGCGCAATTTCGATTTGGCGCACGAATTGTTCCATCTGCTAACCTGGAACACAATGCCGCCGGCACGGATCGATGGAGAATGTGAACGTAGTGATGAGACGCGGTCGCGGGCAGACGAACTCGAAAAGATCGAGCGGTTGGCCGATGCATTCGCAGCGAGTCTACTGATGCCGACAGCTGTTCTGCGCAAAACCGAACCACCTGAGAGCATTCGCGAAATGCCAAAATGGCTGGCAGACACCTCCGCCACACTGAAGGTTTCGCGACAAGCTCTAAAATGGCGGCTGGTCGATCTTCATATGGGTCCTGCCGGCCTCCGTGATCTGGAATTCGGGCGTAAGTCCGGTATCCAGATGCATGACCGGGCAGAAAAACCAGCTCCGTTTGGAACGGTCTTCATCAGCCGGATCGGCGAAGGGATCGCGAGGGGTTATATTTCCAATCGCCGAGCCGCAGCGCTGCTGAACATCGATCTCGATCAGATGGGAGCGATATTTGATGCGAACAGCGTCGAAAGACCTTCCATGCTGTCCGGTCGCCTCCTCAACGCTGCCTAAGACGGATTCGTGTCTAAATCATCGCCCTTGCGTGAGATGCCAATACTGGTCGACACCAATCTCATCATCCATGCGCACAAGACAGGCTGCTGGAGAAAACTATCGGGAGCATATCGTCTTGAAACTGTCAGAAAGTGCGTCGAAGAGACGCAGACCGGTTTCTGGAACAGAGCGCTCGCGAACCGTATCGTGGAAGCCGAGCTGAAAGCTCGCGTGCGGGTTCACGATGTCTCCGAGAAGCAACAGCGCATTATCGTTCTTAAAGGCGGCGGTGGGCTGCACGAGGGAGAGCGGCATCTTTGGGCGCACCTCGTGGAACGCGAGAAACCCTGGCGGATGTGCGGTCCAGACGGTGCCAGCCTGCGCTTCGGATGCGAATTGGGCCATAAACACGAACTCGTGAGCATGGAAAAGCTGTTGATCGAAATTAACGAGAAACCCCCGAAAAACATGGAATATCATTACGGCGAGGGCTGGCACTGCGATATGACACTCTCGCATACGCTGCAGACAATTTGAAGGTTGGAAGGGACGGGAGAGATACTACGCTCCCCACTGCTTATCTATAGCCGCATCCTGATCGATCTCTGGATAATAGAGATCAAAATGGTATCGGCCGTGCACTGTCCAAAATCTGCCAAGCCTGGAACGCGGCGAAAAGACTTTTCGTCTCCTTCTTACCCAAAGTAGTTGCCACGTAAGCCAACCACACCAGTTGGGCGCGGATACCCGCACACCGGGCCTGCGCCAGAACATCCGTTTCGTAGCAGTTGCGCAAACTGAACGTCGATGCGAGTTCGATCATCGCTTGCTCGGGCGCCCCCATCAGACTGAGGTTCGACGGCTGCACGTTGCCCAATCCTTCCACGATGTCGAGATAAACAAGCCCAGCTTCGAGAATATGCTTTCGATCCCAGAAAGTCTCGTGCGCTTCGCTCGACCCCAAGACCACATGCCGGTCGTGCGAAAGAGCGCCTAAACCGCTGATCACCTGCGCGCGGCGGTCGTTGTCAGTCGTTGAAACATGGTGGCTGGTAAACACCGGTCCGCCCTCGACGACGTCCACTTCGAAAGCACCATAGCAGGTCAGACGACGATATTCCTGTTTGGCTACGAGGGCACCATCGACGTGCACGATACTCACGAGGCGGGCGGGGTGCCTGTTCGAGGAACGTGTCGCTGAAGACATAGCGTATTTCCATCTGAAATAATGCGAGTTGCGATAGGGCCAATGGTTCCTCCGCCTGTGAGCATCCGTTATGAATAACTGTCCGCGTTACGCGGCTTGGAAACGATCGCAGAAAGCCAGTTTCATGAAGTGTTCTGTCAATGCCCGCGTTCCGTGTTCGGTTACCATCGCGCTCCAGTCATCCCAGCGATCAATACGTTCGAGCAACCACAGGTAAAAGCTATCGCGCGCATGACGGTCGCCTTCAGGCCAAGACATCGTCCAAAGGGTGCTGCGCACGGGCACATTGCGCGTGATGCGCAGTCCAATGAGTTTCACCACTGGAACGCCGTTTATCGCATCGGTCGCGAACCGGTGCGCCATTTTGGCCGCAACCGTTTCCCGTTGTGCAATCAGGTCAGCCGCTGATCTGCGTTCTGGTGCGCGTGCCAGCCCTTTTGTTGCTGCTATCCAGTCTAGACCCACGTTTTCGTCCGCATCGTCGCGAGTTCGCGTCGCGATCAACATCTGGAGAACGGCTCGCCCTTCCAGAGTGAGCCTGCTGTTGTTGGACTTCAGCAGATCAGTGCTCTTCAGAAACATTT
>JBASAR010000281.1:0-1795 GCA_049650705.1 Pontixanthobacter sp.
ACCCGGAACGCCCGGCATTCGGTCCAGCGCGAACACCTCCTCGCAATTATGCAGGACGATCGCGATCAGCAACCAGCGCGTATACAGCGCCCTGCCGCCCGCCTGTCTCACATCCGGAACACGCCAAACTGTGCGCGATCCGGTATCGGCGCCTCCAGCGTCGCGGCAAAGGCCAGACCCAGCACGTCACGGGTCTGGGCGGGGTCGATCACCCCATCGTCCCACAGCCGCGCGGTAGCGTAATAGGGATTGCCTTCATCTTCGTATTTCTGGCGGATCGGGGCCTTGAACGCTTCGGCCTCTTCCTCGCTCCAACTATCGGCATCGCGGTGGACCGTCGCCAGAACGCTGGCCGCCTGCTCGCCGCCCATCACGGAAATGCGCGCATTGGGCCAGGTAAACAGGAAGCGCGGCGAATAGGCGCGCCCGCACATGCCGTAATTGCCCGCGCCGAAACTGCCACCGATAACCACCGTCACTTTGGGCACGGTCGCGGTCGCCACGGCAGTAACCAGTTTCGCGCCATGTTTGGCAATGCCTTCCGCTTCGTATTTTCCGCCGACCATGAAGCCGGAGATGTTCTGCAGAAACAAGAGAGGGATGCGGCGCTGCTGCGCCAGTTCGATGAAATGCGCGCCCTTCTGCGCGCTTTCGGAAAACAGCACGCCGTTATTGGCCAGGATCGCCACCGGGATTCCCCAGATATGCGCGAAACCACAGACAAGGGTGGCGCCGTATAGTGCCTTGAATTCGTGAAATTCGCTGCCATCGACGAGCCGCGCGATCACCTCGTGCACATCGTAGGGCGCGCGGACATCATCGGGTATCAGCGCATAAAGGTCATCCGCTTCGAATTTCGGCGGACGCGGATCTTTCAGCGCGATATTCTGCGCCGCGTCGCCATTGTCGCCGAGATGGCTCACGATGTCGCGCACGATGGTCAGCGCATGTTCGTCATTTTCCGCCAGATGATCGACCACGCCGGATTTTCTGGCATGCAGATCGCCGCCGCCCAGATCCTCGGCACTGATTTCCTCCCCCGTGGCAGCCTTGACCAGGGGCGGCCCGGCCAGGAAAATCGTGCCCTGTTCGCGCACGATCACGCTCTCGTCGCTCATCGCCGGGACATAGGCCCCGCCCGCCGTGCAGCTGCCCATCACGCATGCGATTTGCGGGATTCCCAGGGCGGACATGTTCGCCTGGTTGAAGAAGATGCGCCCGAAATGATCCCGGTCGGGGAATACATCGGCCTGGAACGGCAGATTGGCCCCGCCGCTGTCGACCAGATAGATGCACGGCAACCGGTTGTCCTGCGCGATTTCCTGCGCGCGCAAATGCTTCTTCACCGTGAGCGGAAAATAGCTGCCGCCCTTCACCGTGGGATCGTTGCACACGATCATGACCTGCCGCCCCAACACGCGCCCGATACCTGCGATGATCGACGCGCCCGGCACCTCCCCGCCATACATGTCGTGCGCTGCCAGCTGGCCGATCTCGAGGAAGGGGGAGCCGGGGTCCAGCAACCGTTCCACCCGTTCGCGCGGCAGCAGTTTGCCCCGCGAAACATGGCGTTCGCGGGATTTCTCGCTGCCGCCCAGCGCCGCCTGCGCGACCTTGTCCTGCAAATCCCTGGTCAGTGCGATGTTATGGGCGGCACGTGCTTTTGCTTCCGCTCCGGCAGGATCAAGCTTGCTGGTGAGGGTCGGCGCGGTCATGCTGCGTCACTTTCGCTTTGGGGGGGCTTCGCCGCGATCAGGTAGCGATAGACGCCGACCAGATTGATGCCCAACAGACC
>JBASAR010000282.1:0-1788 GCA_049650705.1 Pontixanthobacter sp.
AGGGACGGTAGGCCCGCATCCGTTCCATTTGGCGAGATCTTTCGGGCCCGTTCCCGCAATAGGCCGCGATCATAGCCACCCAATCCTCGACCGCTAGCGGATCGGGGAATACGGGAATGCCCTGGCCAATTTCGCGCAGGCTGGGAAGATCGCTGGCGATGACCGGCGTTTTGCGTTCCAACGCTTCGATCAAGGGAATGCCGAACCCTTCGGACAGGCTGGGCAGCAGCATCGCTACCGCGCCGTCGATAAGCGAGCCGAGCTGCGGGTCGCTGCACGACGCAAGGATCGTGATATGGTCATCGAGTTGCGGATGCCGGGCCAGGAAGGCGCGAATTGCGGACGTTTGCGGCCCCACCTGCCCGGCCACGACGAGCCGGGGACAGTCCGGCCCTAGCTGCGCGATCAGATCGCGCCATGCGCGGAACAACGTCATATGGTTCTTGCGCCGTTCGATCGTGCCCACGGTCAGAAAATAAGGGCGGGTAGATACCGACACGCGATTCGCAGGAGCGAAAACGCCGCCGGCGAGATGCGCGCATAATACGGGCGGCACGGTGCGCCCTTCGCGGGCGGCGAATGCCCGAAGTTCGGTTTCGGTCGCATGGGAATTGACGACGATACCTGCGGCTTTGTCCAAAGCCTGTAACACCCGCCCGCGATGCCGGGCGATGGCATGTTCGCTACACAGATCGCCATGGGTCAGCGGTATGAGATCGTGCACCATGTAGACCGCGCGCATGTCGCATCGTGCGATCCAGCGCGCATGCCGGGGCAGGTCGAAGTCGGTGTGCCCCACATTGATGTAGCACGCGCCCATCGCATCGACCTGCGACCGGGCACGGGCGAAAGCATGTATGGCGAAGGCGGAGAAGGCGGTTCGGAAAGGCCGATGCGCGTCACGCAAAAGCGCGAACAGACGGCGGCTGTCCGCTTCGCCGAAAATTCGGAATACACCGCGATGCTGGATTACGGCGCGGGCATCGTGTGCGAAATGGTCGAGATAGGCTTCGCACACCCGGTCGATCCCGGTCGCCTGCCGCCCGGACCACCGGCGGGCGACCAGACGGGTTACGTCGATGAAGACACCGTCAGGCTTCGTCATGCCGCGCGGCCCTTCGGCGGTTCGATGCGCGAGGCCAAATGGCGTTCCGCGATATCGCGCGTACGCATATCGTCGACGTCGATCCACCATGCGTCCTCGATATCGATCGTTGCCGCCTGTCCGCGATCCGCCAGAACTTGCATACCGTCACTCAGGCTGCCGGGCCGGCCCCGTTCGATAGCGTGGCGGATGCCCGACGCCAGCTGCGGTCCGGCCACGAATGCCCCGCAATCCACCGCATCGAACCGCGCGATATCTTTACCGATGGTGCGGATGCGGCCCTTCGCATCCGTTTCGACCCATGTTGCATCATCGGGATCGATCGAAGGATGGTTCGTGCGACGATCCGCGGCCAAAGTTACAGCATCATCGGTAGTTGCATCGTGTACCAAGCGTTCGAGCAGACCGTGCGCGAACATATGATCCGCCATGACCAACAGATAATGCCCCTGCATCGTCGCGGCACCGGTCAGTACCGAATGCCCGTTGGGGCGCGACCAGTCTTCCGTACGTCGGGCGGAGATCCGGATGTTGAGAGACTCTGCGACGGGCGGCAATACCGCTTCCACCCGAACCGCATCGTGCCCCGTCACCACCACGATATCCCGCGCGCCCGCCGCCGCGCATTGTCGCACGGCGTGTTCGATCAGCGGCGCGCCGCCAACGGTAACCAGGGGTTTTGG
>JBASAR010000283.1:0-45286 GCA_049650705.1 Pontixanthobacter sp.
CCTTCAAACGCATATAGGCGACGAGGTAGGAATAGAGGTTCCACGGGCTGGACGAGACATAGAAGAACGGCCGGTCCATCGCGGCCGGCATATGTTTGCCGACATCGTCCGACGCGCTGTCATTCGGAAGTGCACCCCCCAGTGCGCCGTAGAACCCGTCGACCCCCGGCACAGCGATCCGTTCGTCCGGCATCTGGGCCAGCACCCGTTTCCAATTGCGCAGCACGGCGCGGATATCGCCGGTGATCCCGGTTTCGATGATGGTGTCGTCGATATCGGAAATGACGGCCAATGGCGTCGTGTCGCCGGGTACAAGCACGTGCCCCTCCACCGAATGATGCACGCCATCGTCGGTCCAATGCAGCGCGACGACTTCCCATTCCGGACTGACGGGCATAGCCCAATCATCGATCGGGACGTCGAAGTGGACGAACCCCTCATCATCGGTAGCTGCTTCGTGATGCAGATGCGGCTGCCCTTCGCGTGCGATCTCCAGCCGGACGGGCAGATCGGCCACTTCGCGCGAGGCGAATTGCGCGATCATCGTGCGCATCGCCTGCCAGCGTCCGCCGGAGGCGAATCGCGCCTTGCCACTGCGCAACGCACGCGCGGATATGCGTAGGCGGGACCCGCTACGATAGCCGAAATAGGGTTGGAGGCGAATGGGCGTGGTGCGGGAAAACGGCATTGCGCCGCGATCGCTAGCCGTCCGACACGGGTGGGGCCAGCGCGATTATTCGTGGCAGGCGTGACTACCGCGAAAGAATCGCGCGCGCCGCCTTTTCGATCATCGGTATGTCTTCGCCGATCTCGCCCAGCATAACGATGGTACCATCGGCCATGCGGTGGATCATCACCATGGCGAATTCCGGGCCGTCGCTGTCGATATCCGAAAGGGGCTGTGTATCCAGCGCGCGTAGCTTGGCCGCCAGTTCCGGCTTGATCGTGTCGCGCGATACCTGCGTGTCGCCTGCCTCTTCCTTGCGCAATCGGCGTTCCGCCTGAACGACGCCTTTCAGGCCACCTTCGGCTTCGACCAGAAAGCCCGACAGCGCCCCGCGCGCGATGCCGATCCGCTGTGCATGGGACAGGACGGCGGCATATTCCGTCAGCCGCGTCTTGTCGTAATCGGCACCGAAAACCAACTTGACCACCGGCGTCATCGGCGCGCGTTCCTGGACGGTCAGGCCGTTTTCATCGATCAGTTCGGCGAAATCTTCCGGCGCTTCCGCAGCGGCCAGACAGACATCGTAGGCACGGCCGACCGCAGCATAGAGAGCATGGCGGGTGCGATCTTCGGATGATCGCGCCTTGTCCGCCAGATCCCGCGCCTCTGCAAGACAGTCGTGAAGGCCGGCATCGGGATCGTGGTGGAGAACGATGTCGGTGCCCGATCCGTCATCGACGCCGGCAGTCGAATCGTGCGCGCCGGGGGGCAGGATGCTGTCCATGTCCTCCCCGATACGGTCCGACCAATCATCGCGCTTATCATCCTCATCGTCGCGCAGATCATCGCCGGCGGTCATGCGTGGCTGGATGAGGGCGGACAGGCGCGCGATGGTGGCGTTGTCCATATCGGTGTCGTTGGGGTGGGCTTGATCGGAACCGTCATCGGCCGGATCGTCGAAGGCCGGGTTTGCATCGGCATGATCGTCATGGGTATTTGCGCGGCCTTCAGATGTCGCGGAGCCGAATTGCGGGGCGGGAAAGGCGCTTAGATCCATATCTTCCACCTCGGGCGGGGCCGCCCCGTCCGGTTCGGCTTCGTGCCCGGTGGGAACGTCGTCATCCGCCATCCCCGGCCCGTCGGCCCAATCTTCGATCGGTTCGCCATCGCGATCGCCGACCTGCGGTCCGCTTGGCGAACCCATCGCCTGATCGATTTCCAGAAGCAATTCGTCGGTCGTTTGGCTGTCGGCCACTTCTTTCCAGTTGATCACGCCGTAGATGAAATCAATCGTGTCGCCATCGCTTGAATAGGGCAGCAGGATACCGCGATACAGGATCGTTGCCCCGCGTTGATTGACGAATTCCGCCTCGAATCCGATCGGCGCCTGATTGGCGATGATCTGCATGTAATGATCGGTAATTCGGCTTAAGAGCGAACGGCTGGGCACGTCGGACAGTTGGGCGATTTCATCGTCCGTGCCGCATTCCGATGCCAGTTCCGGGCCGAGATACTGGATGCCCGGATTTTCGATCCCGGATGTGAAATCCAGCAATACGCTGAACGGTCCGAAATCGGGCAGGTCTTCGGGTTCCAGATCCTCGATCGATGGCAGCGGGCGGTCGTCGAGCTGGCTGGCCCAGTGGTTATAGGCGCGCACCTGCATCCGTCGTTCGTCGGTGCCGATGGCGGCGGGGGGCCCTTCGCGCGGGGCGTCCTCCTCCTCGTCGCCGATGGCGGCGTCGTAATCGAACGGATCGCCGTCGTAATCGGCGCCATCCAGGCCGTTCGATCCGAAATTACCGCGCAACGTATCCATGGCCGCAAAAGCCCCCTTGGGTTCCAGTCAGGGGGCCGTTGTGCCGCAGCGTGGTAAAAATAGAATTAAGAATGAACGCCCATGCCGGAACGGTAGAAAGCTACAACATATACCGCATCGCGATGGTCTGTTTCTGTTCGGCCGGCAGCACGTCGAACGCAGCATCGCGGAACTTGGGCGGGCCGAGCCGCACCTTGGCATCGCGCGAAAAGCCGTACCCTTCCGTCGGCATCATCAGCAGCGCGGTGTCCGCTTTGCCGTTGTTGTTTTCATCGTGCAGCAAGGCGATCGCATACCGGCCCGGAGTGACGCGGTCGAACCGGAATTCGACCGTTTCCCCCGCCTTGACCACGCGGCGATAGGTTACGTCCCCTTCCCGGCAATCGGGGAAGCGTTTGGGATCGCGCGTCATGCAGGCACGCACCACGCCCTTATCGGACCGCAGATTGGTAATGGTGATGGACACCGCCCCGTTCTCCTTCGCCGTTCCGCCCAGTGCCGGACCGCCCAGTGCCGTTCCGCCCATTGCCGGACCGCCCAACAGCATGGCCCCCGCGCTTACGGCACCCAGGCTCAGCGCAGATGCGGCAAAGCCTCGGATATTCCGCGATCGGTCCCGCATAGCCGGTCCCAGAAACGGAAATACAGTCCGTAGTTGCATAAATAGGCCTCATGATGGCGTTGATGATGACTGGCGGTTATCAACCAACCGCCGAACCGCGAGTGAACGAATATGCGCGGGAACATGTCCCATCCCATGTGGTTGGTCACGCCCATCAGAGTCATGATCGCCAGCACCAGCCCAAGCACGCCGACATGGATGGGGACGATGAATACCAGGGTGGGGATGATGACGGCGCCGATGGCGGCTTCGATCGGATGGAAGCTCATCGCGGCCCATGCCGTGGGCGGGCGGCTGGCATGATGCACCGCATGGGCGCGCTTGAAAATGGCCGGGCGATGCATCCACCGGTGGGTCCAGTAAAACCAGGTATCGTGCGCGAACAGATAGACGATCAGCGACAGCGGCAGATACCACACCGGATAGGCCCCGATGTCGGAATAGATCACGGTCCAGCCGGCATTCTGCCAGCCCCATCCGACGATCCCGGCCGGCAACCCGTAAATCGCGGCTGACAGGAGCGACCAGCGGATCTCGCGCGCCATCTGCTGCGACAGGCCGCCATACAGGCCGGGTCGCACACGCTTCGTCGCCCATGCGAACGCGCCGCTGGTTACAAGATAACGCAGCGCCACGATCGCAATCATGGCAAGGCAGGATAGAGCAATCGCGACGATCATCGCACGCATCTATGGCGCAGCACGGTTAAGAATTACAGTGCGTAATCGTTCGTTCGACCTCAGGCGGTCACCTGACCCCATACGGAACATTCGGGATCGCCCGCCACCACTTGCCGCCGGATCGCAATCCGGGCGAGCCGTTCCACCTCTACCTTGCGCCGCGCGGCAGCCAGCGGATGGGAGGGGGCGGGGCGAATGATTTCCGCATCATACCCGTCGGCCACGATGACCCCGCAGCAATCGGGGCGGAATTCGTCGGTTTCCAGGGGGCCATGATCGAGCTGCGGCGGCAGTCCCCAATAGAACCGGTCGCAATAATCGAGATAATCGGGCCACTTGCCATCGCCCAGCAGATCGGCGCGGCTGACTTTTATCTCTACGATCACCACACGCCCTTTGCCATCGATCCCCATCAGATCGGCCCGCCGCGCATTGCGCAGGGGTATTTCGGGCATCAACCAGGTATCGTTGCGTCCGAACAACCGCATGATTCCGCGTGCGACGTCGCCCGCCACCGGCGGGGCTGGCGCCGCGGTGTCGGCCAGCGCAGCGGCCGGCATAGCTACATCGGAACGTACAGAGTGAAGGGTCGATGGCGGCATGACCGCTTAACTGGAACAGATACGGAACACGGTCAAGACGCTTTCGCATTGCCGTAATGGTTGGTCGGACCGTTGGGTTCGCGCAATTAGCCGGCGCGCTTCGATCCCGCATGCTCCGGATCGGGCAAAAGCGTCAGCAATGCCCCACGCATCCGGTCCAATTCGTGCGTTAAGCTTTTAGCCGCCACGGTGGCATCCTGCCCCCGCGCGACCGTCGTCAGCAGGGCAGCCAGACCGGGCTGCATGATCGCTATCAGATCGTCGATCCCATGAACCAGTATCTTGCGCCGGTCCTCGTCTACATTGCGAATCAGGTCACGAAAATCGCGGTGCTTCACACAATGGTCCGGTTTCGGGGCGTCGGCCATGATCCGCACCGCTTGCGCTGCATCGTCGATCGCAGCCCATCGCTTCGCGATCCGGCGATCCGCCTCGCGCGCTTCGTAATTGGCGCCCGTCGTTCCAAAAGGAGTGCCGGCCACGGCAAAAGACATATCGCTCATGGCGATACGGATACCAGCCCAGTGTTTAGCAAATCCCTAATCCCCGCCGCCGTAAAGCTACGAGCTATCAAGAACGGCGGCTGGCATTCCCCCCGCACCGCTTTTCTACTGGCCCGGCCACCGCCCCTTTGCTAAACGCCCCACCATCGGCACCCGTAGCTCAGCTGGATAGAGCGCTGCCCTCCGAAGGCAGAGGTCACTGGTTCGAATCCAGTCGGGTGCACCAGCTTTTTCGCCATTTGATGCACTGCACAATTTCGGGGCGAGTGCCCGTAAGTGAAATGTAAATGCAACCGGCGATTTTTCCCCAGTTTTTCAGCCGGTTTCCTGCGATTGCAAATCAGGAAAGTGGAGTTTGGTTGCGGCCTGTCCTCCAAGCTAAGGAAAAATTGCAGAAAGATATGATCTGCTTTGCAAAATTGAAATGAGGCAAGTGGTTGATATCCCGTTACGTTTGCCTTTCTGCAAAGGGTAAAAACGCCAAAAGACCGGTGATTTGCAGAAAGGGCGTGCAGAAAGAGCGCGCTTCCTTCCGCTTCTGGAAGAAATTTTTTCAGTCCCGCCCTGTCTATTGCGATCCAACACTGTCCACTCACTAGTGCAGAACGATATTTGATCTCTTTTTGTTCTTTCCTACACCTTTGCGATTCGCTTAGCTTTGCTCGCGTCACCTAAGCCAAGGGTGGCGCTGAGTTGAATATCTGATCGCACAGTCCGCAACGGCAATTTGAGAACCAACCCATCGTCGCGAGGGGACACGCGGCAACGGTGACAGAACCTTGAAGCAAAGGAATCTGTCATGCCGAATATTGAATTACTCACCTGCCATGAGGTCATGCGCCTCACCGGAATTCGCAGCCGGACTACGATCTGGCGGCGCATTCGCAAGGGTGCCTTCCCTCATCCTATAGACATTGGTGGTGGACGTATCCGCTGGCGGTCGACGGATATCGATGACTGGATCGAGGCCCTCCCTCTGCGCCGCTATTGACCCCGCTAAGGCGGGCAATGGCCCGCAGAAAGATACCCCTAATGTCCATCCGTTCACGGATCAAAACTGCCCTGCTAAGGCATGGCTGGATCATCACCCGCGCGCCGATCGATGAAGAAGAGCACGCGTTCAAACTCGTCGAGCTGCTCGTTGAGGACAGTGCCGATGGTCGCGCCCGTCGGCACACACTACGACCCTTGCTCTGGTACGAGCGCCCGGTCTTCGAGCGGTTCGAAGGCCACGATTGTAGTCTCACGGTCGAAGGCCCCATCTACAGGAGCAAGGACGGAACCGGCTATCCGCTTGGCAGCCAGTTGCGTACCGAATTCGGGTGGCTGGACCTAACGCCACAAGAGACCAACCGGCTCGCAGATGAGGTTCGATCAGCGATCGACCTCGTCTTGCTTCGCTGGTTCACAAATCCCGGCATGGCCGACCGTCAATTGCCTTCGCGCCAGTCCCGCGAGCGCCACTTCGACGACCATGTCGCCCGCAATCTGATCCTGTCTGCGACGCTTCCGACAGCAAGCATGGAGCAAGACGCCCATGTCGATTGACCGGAGAAAGACTGGAGAAATAATGGGCCACGATACTGCGTATCGGACCCGTAATTTACATACACACCCCACGCACGGGTGCATCAAGGATTTCTGCGGGTTTGAGGGGATGCTCATAGCATCTCGTTCAGGCCGCTTGCCCCCATCCCGGGCAATTCCGCCATTTCTCGCGATGGCGGATAGCATCGCCATCAGAGCGGTGCGATGAGTGCGCGGGCGCAGACGGTGCGCCTCAATCCGTCACAACACAGAGTGCTGGCAGACTTCGCAAAACGTCGCGGTCTTTCCGAATACGCCATGCTGGCGCGAGTGGTGGAAGCAGGCTTTCTCGCGATGCTCCACGGCACCGACAAGGAGACCGATCTTGCCGAACTGGCGCGCGAGGTTGGGGCGATGTCGGAGCGACGGGCCGAGGCAGAGCGAGTGCTTGACCGCACCCTGTTCACCACCTGTGCGGCCTATGCCTATGCCCGCCATGCGGCTCTGGGAACAAAGAAATCCGACGAGACAATAGCAGCAGAAGCACGCGCCGCATTCGAGCGCCAGCGCTCGCTTGCCCTGGAGGTTGAACAATGAGTGTCGGCGTCGATTTCATCACCCGCGCCCATGCTCTTTGGCGCGTGCGCATGGCCCAATGGCAGCAGCGCTTCGGATTCTTTGCCAAGCTGATAATCGTGTCGGCTGTGGCTGGCGCGATCATAGTTCCCCAGCTTCGTCTGATGCCTGAAGAGCTGACCGTCGCCGGTCAGTTTGTCGGGGCGAAACTCCTTTCCGTGATCGGCGAACTCACGGGCAAAGACATGATGATGAAGGTCTCGATGGAAGGCCAAAGCTGGACCGTGTCAGCATCGGGCCTTGTCAGTGATCCCTTTGTCGCCGGGGTATTCTACAAGGCAGTGAAACTGGCCATCGGTGGCGCGCTGGGGGGCCTGTCTTTGGGCATGCTCACATCGCATTTTATCAAGCGCACCATGTCCGAACAGGGCAAAGATACGCTTGCAGATCGGGTCCTTGGTGGCACCCGTGTTGCCAGCGAGGATGATGTCGCTGCGCAGACAAGTCAGCTATGTGGCAGGAACGCCTTGCGCATCGGCCTGGTCCCTATCCCTAGCCGGATCGAGACTCGTCACTTCGCCTTTCTAGGCACCACCGGCAGCGGCAAGACCACCGCCTTGCGCCAGATGCTCGATGGTATCGAGAGGCGCGGCGAAGCAGCGTTGGTCTATGACACATCGGGCGAGTTCATCGCGCATTATTACAATCCCGCGCGCGGCGACATCATTCTCAATCCGTTCGATGCGCGCTGCACCTTCTGGTCGCCGTTTGATGAGATATCGCACCCCGCAGATGCCGACCGCATAGCCCGCCAGCTCGTCTCCGAGACCGGCAGTCAGGATGATGATGTCTGGCTTGAAACGAGCCGCATTCTGGTCGCCAACATGATGCGCTCGCTCTGGGCAGAGAAGAATTGCAGTCTCGAAGCTCTGCTCGAAGCCTTGCAGGTCAAAAGCAAGGAACAGTTGAAGGAGTGGCTGGGGCATACCTCGTCCGCCCGCACTTTTGCCGATGACGCTGACCGCGCCACCGGCAGCGTCCTGTTTATGCTCGCCAAGGCGGCGAACCTGATCCAGTTCTTGAAGATTGAGGACGAGGGAACCGACCGGTTCGCCTTCCGCGAATTCATCGCCAAGCTGGACACGTGCGAGGGCGCAAAGCCCTGGATATTCGTGCCGCGCAAGGAAGACTATTTTGAAGCAGCCAAGCCGCTCATGGCGTGCTGGCTCGAATGCGCAGCAAGCGCCGTGTTGGGTTTGTCACCGTCGTCGGAACGCCGCATCTGGTTCGTGCTTGACGAGCTGGCCGATCTGCCCCGCGTCGAAAACCTTGCCCGGCTTTTGCCGGAGGGCCGCAAGTTCGGTGCGGCTATTGTGCTTACCTTCCAGGCGCTCGGACAGATGCGCAATCGCTACGGCGCCAACATCGCCGAAGCTATGCTGGCGTGCTGCAACACCAAGCTGTTCCTGCAAACCGTCGATCAGGAAACCCGCAAATGGGCGAGCGAGACCATTGGCCAGTGCGAGGTGGAATTGCGGGTCGCCACCGACACGCTCTCGATTGGCAGCGAAATGCCGCGCACGACCATAGCAACCCAGCGGCAATTCCGTCCCGCCGTGCTCGAAAGCGAGCTGCGCTTGAGGCCCCATCAGGGCTATCTGTTGCTTCCCGATGGCCTGCCGGTCGCGCGCATCGGCCTTACCGCCGATCACATCATGCGGCGTGGCGAGGCGCGTCAGCCCGGCTTCGTTGCAGGCGATCCAGCGGACACGCTGTGGAGCCGGGTCAGTGAGATCGCAAAGGGAGCTGAGATCGACGCTAAGCCCAACACCGAACAAGGTCCGGTCTGATGGTCGCTTCGGTCTCTGCCCTGTCGAGTGCCGGTCAGGCCGCCAGCTATTATGAAGCCGACGATTACTATGCCGAAGGCGGCATGGCTCCGTCCGAATGGCTTGGCGAGGCAGCCGACGAACTGAGCCTGTCCGGCGAGGTTAATCGCGAGCAGTTCGGTGAATTGCTCGAAGGCCGGATTGCCGGACAGCAGCTCGGCACCACACGCGATGGCAAGGTCGAGCACCGCACTGGCTGGGACATCACTTTTTCCGCGCCCAAGTCGGTCTCGATTATGGCCGAGGTCGCGGGCGACAAGCGGCTTATCAGAGCGCATGGCGCAGCGGTTAAGGTCGCCTTGACCCATGTTGAGCGGCACATGGCGGCAACACGCATCAGGCAGGACGGCGAGGTCCGGCGCGAGGCGACCAGCAATCTTGCCATAGCCACCTTTCGCCACGCCACGAGCCGGGCTCAGGACCCGCAGCTGCATACTCACGGCGTGGTTCTCAACGCCACGCAGGACAAGGATGGAAACTGGCGCAGCCTTGAGCCACGCGCCTTTTACCAGCTGCAAAAGGAGATTGGCGCGATTTACCGGCAGGAGCTGGCACACAGTGTTACCGCGCTGGGTTATCGGATCGAAGCGGGCAAAGACTCAGTGTTCGAGATCGCAGGCGTTCCTGAGAAGGTCATCGATGCGCTGAGCCAGCGCACGGCAGCAATCGATGCCCGTCTTGCCGAGCGAGGCACAAGCCGCGACCAAGCAAGCGCCGCCGAAAAGCAGATCGCTGCGCTGGATACGCGCGAGTCCAAGAGCCATTCGGATCATCGGACATTGCGCGCTGCCTGGCGAGCCACTGCCGATGTCACCGGGTTCGACAAGGCAGCGCGCGCAAAGGTGGTCGCCAAAGCGAAGGAAAGGGCCCGATCCAGCGAAGCAACCGCCAACCCTGAACTGCTGGTGCGCCAAGCCGTAGCTTGGGCTGGTGCCAAGCTGTCCGAACGCCAGGCGGTGTTTTCAGCCAGCATGCTCGCCCGCGAGGCTGGCGACTTCGCTTTCGGCAAGGCCGGGCACGGTGCCATTGGTGCAGCGATTGCCGAGGCTGGAGAACGTGGAGAGCTAGTGCCGCGCACTTTCCTCGACCGGCGCGGTGCAAAGTTTGGCGGGTTCACGACGCCGCAGGCTATTGAGACGGAGCGGACCATGTTGCGCCTTGAGGAGGCCGGACGCGGCATGGCGCAATCGCTCGCCAGTCCGGTGGCGGCAGCACGAACCAGCGAGCGCGCGGCGCGGCAGTCTGCACGATCCGGCTATGCCTGGACCGATGACCAGAAGCGCGCCACCGCAGAACTGCTCACTTCGCGCGACCGCGTTGCCGCTGTGCAGGGCTATGCCGGGACGGCCAAGACCACCACTGTCCTTGCGACCTATGCGCGCGAGGCAAGGCGACACGGGCTTGCGGTTACTGCGCTTGCGCCAACCGCATCGGCAGCCACCGTGCTGGGCGAAGCGCTCGGCCTGCGGGGCGACACCGTGGCCCGGCATCTGCTCGCACCTGAAGCCAAGAGAGCGGACAACGATGCCGTCTGGATCGTCGATGAAGCTTCGATGCTTTCGGCGCACGATATGGCGAAACTCATGACCCGTGCCGACAAGGCCGGAGCCAGGCTTGTTCTGGTTGGCGACGTCAAGCAGCTGGGATCGGTCGGTGCTGGCGCAGCCTTCGCCCAGATGCAGCAGGCAGGCATGGCGGCCGCGAAGCTTGCCGATGTAGTCCGGCAGACCAACGCCGGGACACGCGAAGCTGTCATGGCATCGATCGAGGGCCATGCGGGAAAGGTCCTAGCCGCGCTGGAACGCGGCGGCGGCAAGGTGATCGAAGGCGCAACGCCGGATGAGCGCCTTGGAGCGATGGCCCGCCATTATCTGGCCTTGTCGCCATCAGAGCGTGCGCGAACGCTAGTGATCGAGCCGTCGCGCGAAGGGCGCGACAGGCTCACCGGCATGATCCGCGCAAAGTTGGCGGAGCGCGGCGAGCTGTCAGCAGAATCCATGCGGTTCGACGCACTGGAAGCGAAGGGCCTTACCCGTGCCGAAGCGCGCGAGGCGGCGAGCTATTCCATCGGCGATGTTATCCGGTTCAGCCGCGACTATGCCGCGAAGGGTGTGGGCAGGAGCGAAAGCTTTGCGATTGCCGCTATCGATCCCGAGCGCGGGCGCATTGCTTTGGAAGGCCGTGATGGACGGTCGCTGGACTGGCATCCCCGGCAGTGGGGTGCTGGTAATGCTGAAGTGTTCGAGCCGAAACCGATGGAGCTGCGCACTGGCGACCGCGTGCAGTTCACCCGCAATGACCGCGATGCCGGACGGGTCAATGGCCTTGGCGGCACTATTGCTCGCATCGATTCCGACCGTGGCCGGGCAACGGTGAAGCTTGCCAATGGACGCGAGCAGAAGCTCGATTTGTCCAATCCTCGCGACGGCCATTTGCGCCACGCTTATGTTCAGACTGCTCACGCCGCCCAGGGCCAAACCGCCGAACGTGTCCTGATCCACGCCGACAGCCGCTCCACCAATCTGGTCGACCAGAAGATGCTTTATGTCGCGCTGTCGCGCGCCAAAGCCGAGGCCGTCGTGGTTACTGACGACAAGGACCGGCTCGTTCGCGCGATCTATGAGCGTGCGGGCGAGAAGCAGACGGCCATGACCGCGAGCAGTCCCGAGGCCGTCAAATCAAAGGCAATGGGTGCAGGGTTGGGATGATCGAATAGCCCCGGCGTTGGCAGGCCACGGCGTCCTTCGTCCTGCCGTTGGAATGAACCGCTCCTCTTCGACAGGCCGTTCCGGGCGGATCAACAGCCTGCCCGCTCCATTCGGGCTGCGCCCTCCCGTGTTGGCTGTTTCGCGTAACCGCTGACCCGAACGGCCATTCCGGCCCGTCCCTTCTCCCGCGTTCCCAACGACAGGACGAAGGATTTATCACCATGGCCCGCACACAAACTGCCAGCATCTATGATACCATCACCAACCAGATCATCACTGCCCTTGAAGCCGGAACCAGTGAATTCTCGCTTCCCTGGCATCGCAGCACCGCGCCGCTATCCCGTCCGATCAATGCGGCGACCAAGAAAGCCTATCGCGGCGTCAATGTTCTTGCTCTCTGGGCATGCGCCGAAGCGCAGGACTTTGGACACGGCCTCTGGGCCACCTATCGCCAGTGGCAATCACTGGGGGCTCAGGTCCGCAAGGGCGAGAAGGCTGCGCCGATTGTCTTTTACAAAGTATTGGACCGGCACGAGGATCAAAAGTCCGACGATCGCGTGGAAGCCTCGCGCATCTTTGCCCGCGCCTCGCATGTGTTCAATGTCGAGCAGGTCGAAGGGTTCGCATTGCCGGAAATCCCGACCGGCGAGAGTTTCGATCCGATCCCGAGTGCCGAGGCCTTCGTTGCCGCCACTGGTGCCAACATCCGCATCCATGGCCAGAGCGCGCATTACACGCCTTCAGCCGACCGCATCACCATGCCCGAGCGAGAACTGTTCTTTGCCACCGATACCGGATCAACCGAGCAGAATTGGTACGCAACCCTGCTTCATGAACTGACACATTGGACCGGGGCCGAGCACCGTCTCGCCCGCACCTTTGGCAAGCGCTTTGGCGACGATGACTATGCGATGGAAGAATTGGTCGCCGAACTTGGTTCAGCCTTCCTTTGTGCCGATCTGGGTCTCTCATCCAGCCCACGTCCCGATCACGCTAGCTATCTTGCCAGCTGGCTCAAGGTGCTCAAGGCCGACAACCGGGCGATCTTCACTGCTGCCAGTGCGGCTGCAAAGGCGGTGGAATGGTTGGGCGGTCAAGATTGATGGGGCTTCCTGAAAGTCCTGGAGATTGGTAGCGACAGGCTTAAACCTTTGGAATTTGACAATCCTATGCCCAGAATTTTCGATAATATAGATGCAGACCTATTGCCTGAGCTAAACAAAGTTCTTTCGGTCTCCGACCGGGCAGACTTCTGTGTCGGCTATTTTAATCTGCGTGGCTGGAAGCAGATCGATGCGAATATTGAAAGTTGGTCCGGACAAAACGGCAACGCATGTCGACTACTTGTTGGTATGCATCAGTCACCAGAGCGAGGCTTGCGTGCAAAGCTTTCTACAATTGTCGAAGAAGAAGGAATCGACAACGCTCGTGCTTTGGAATTAAAAAAGGCGCTTGCCGAAGAGTTTAGGGACCAACTGTCTTTCGGTGTGCCAAACAACGCCGACGAAGCTGGGCTGCGTCGACTAGCGCGACAAATCCGCGAAGAGAAAGTCACGGTAAAACTATTTCTCCGTCATCCTCTCCATGCAAAACTTTATCTCCTTCATAGGTCTGACCCGGTCAATCCCAAGGTTGGCTTTGTTGGGAGTAGCAACCTAACGTTTGCAGGACTGTCCTTTCAAGGCGAGTTGAATGTCGATGTTATGGACCATGATGCCTGCACCAAATTGGCTTCTTGGTTTGATGATAGATGGAATGATCGATGGTGCATCGATATCTCAGACGAGCTTGCCACGATTATCGAAGAAAGTTGGGCGGGGGAGGTCCTGATACCGCCATATTTCGTGTATCTGAAGATCGCATACCATTTGGCTCAGGAAGCCAGAAACGGGCAATCAGAATTTCGGATTCCAGCGATATTTGGTAATAAACTATTCGACTTTCAAACGAGCGCCGTGAAGGTGGCTGCTCATCACTTAAATAAGCGCGGTGGCGTGGTGATTGGGGATGTCGTCGGCTTAGGTAAGTCGATCATGGCTTCAGCTCTTCTTAAAATTGTTGAGGAGGTGGATGGGCGGAGCCTGATCATATGCCCAAAAAATCTCGTAGAAATGTGGCTGGACTATGTTGAGACTTATGATCTGTCCGCGAAAGTTGTGTCGCTTTCGAAAGCTGAAGCCGAGCTACCCGAGCTTCGCCGATATCGGACCGTATTGATAGACGAGAGTCACAACCTCAGAAACAGAGAGGGTAAACGTTACAAAGCAATAGAAGACTATGTTCGCTCTAATGACAGCAGGTGTATCTTACTTTCCGCCACCCCCTACAATAAAACTTTTCTCGATCTGTCGTCACAGCTTCGACTTTTCGTACCTGATGATCAGGATATCGGAATTCGTCCGGAAGCAATGATTCGAGCCATTGGTGGCGAGACAGAATTCGTACGCAAACACCAATGTTCGGTGCGATCTTTACCCGCCTTCGAAAAGAGCGACCAAACAGAAGATTGGCGAGATCTTATGCGGCTGTACATGGTCCGCCGCACGAGGAGCTTTATTCTTCAAAATTACGCTGAAACTGATCCCGATAACGACCGCAAATTCATCACGTTCTCGGACGGCACCCGCTCCTATTTCCCAATTCGCAAACCCAAAACCGTCAAATTCGAGATTGACGAAGCTAATCCCGATGATCCTTACGCAAGAGCCTACAGCGACGATGTCGTTTCCTCGATCGCTGGCTTAAAATTGCCAAGGTATGGGTTGGCGAATTACCTCAGTCCCGATCCGGCGCACCCACCGAGCACTGCTGAAGACAAGATCATGGATGGCCTAGGCCGAGCAGGAATCCGACTTATGGGCTTTTGCCGGACTAATCTCTTCAAGAGACTAGAAAGCGGCGGGCCAGCATTCATTCAATCGATAGAACGGCATATTCTTCGGAATATGGTAGTGCTTCATGCTCTGGAGCATGATCTCCCAGTTCCAATCGGTACCCAGGATGCCGATTTGCTAGACATGACCGATGAGGACGCGGACACGCAGGCAGTTGCCTCCCTTTTCGAGAACGGCGAAATTGACGACGCGGAAGAAGAAGCCACTGATGGAGCAGACTTATCTGTTCTTCGTTCGCGGACTGCTGACATTTACGGCGTCTATGCCAACGCCAAAGCACGGCGGTTCAAATGGCTGAAGGCCAATCTTTTCCGTCACTCTCTCCAAAAGGACATCGAGGCGGACATTGAAGCTTTGCGTGGTGTCTTGGCCATTTGCGGGACTTGGGATGCAAGCCGAGATACCAAGCTGAAGGCGTTAATTGATCTGATCAGGCTTGACCATAACAAAGAGAAATCACTCGTTTTCACGCAATTTGCAGACACGGCCCGCTATCTGGAAACTGAGCTAAACAAAGCAGGGATTCTCAATGTTGCTGCGGTAACCGGGCAGTCAGAAAATCCGACGCGACTTGCATGGCGCTTTAGTCCAGTTTCCAACAAGAAGGAGCAGCTTGCACGGCAGGACGGTGAGCTTAGAATATTGGTCGCTACTGATGTCCTCTCAGAAGGCCAGAATCTTCAGGATTGCGCGAATATCGTCAATTTCGATCTACCATGGGCGATCATTCGGCTGATCCAACGGGCTGGACGCGTTGATAGAATTGGCCAGCAAGCAGACACCATCAATTGTTATTCCTTTCTACCTGCTGACGGGGTTGAGCGGATCATAAAGCTGCGCTCGCGCGTGCGAACCCGGCTCCGAGAAAATCAGGATGTTGTCGGCTCAGACGAAGCCTTCTTTGAGGATGACGATCAGACCAACCCAATACAGGACCTCTACAGCGAAAAGTCTGGGGTCCTTGATGGCGAAGACGACGGAGAAGTCGACCTGGCTTCGTTCGCATTCCAAATCTGGCAAAATGCGATCAAAGATAACCCCAAGCTTCAAAAGGCTGTCGAAGATCTGCCAGACGTCGTTTATGCCACCAAGGCAATGCCTCAAGTGGCAAATGCCCAACCAGGTGCACTCGTCTATCTTCGCACACCTGACGACAATGACTCTCTCGCTTGGGCAGGTGAAGACGGCTCCATCCTCACGCAGTCGCCATTGGCCATTCTACGGGCGGCCGAATGTGGTCCAGATGAAGTGGCGCTCGAGCGAACTGATCATCACCACGAAATTGTGCGGGCTGGTGTCGAGCACCTAATGCAGGACGAGCGCACGACGCACGGAGCCTTGGGTCGCCCTTCGGGCGCTCGGTTCAAGACCTACGACCGGCTAAAGCGATTTCTTGCCGAACAGGGTGACGATCGATCCCTCTTTGTGACCGACCACTTCATCCGAGACATTGAGAAGGCGATGGCGGATATTTACGAATATCCACTTTTTCAATCGACGATTGATGCGCTCAATCGCCAGCTCAAAGTTGCAATTACCGATTTCCAGCTGGCCGAGATGGTTATCGCGCTTCGCGAAGATGGTCGCCTTTGCATGAAGCAGGATGAAGACGAAATACACAAAGACATGCGGATCATCTGTTCGATGGGGCTGAGGGGCTAAAATGGCATTAGATAGCAACAGAGCGGCAAAGGCCCTTCGCGAATTCGACTTCACCAATCTATTTATCGAGGAGCTTGGTTGGGACCGGCCTGGGTCACGCCAGTCCGAGAATATTGAAATTGGCGCCGACTGCTTCGAGCTCTTACCAATCGCCGCCAAGCGGGGCGTACGCATCTTCCGTTGCGACCAAGTCCCAGAACGCAACGTGCGCCAGAAAATCGAGAAAGAGATTACGAAGCTCGCCTTTGAGCATCTCATTATCTTTACCGATGGGGACACTAAACAGGTTTGGCAGTGGGTGGCCCGTGAGAAAGGAAAACCGGACGCTTTTCGCGAACACAGCTGGTCGAAAAGTCAAGCGCCGGACGCGCTTGTTCAGAAGTTGCAGCATATCGCCTTCACCCTAGACGAAGAGGAGCAGCTTACCCTTTCTGGGACAACCCAGCGTCTGCGCGACGCGTTTGATCGGGAGAAAATCACCAAGAAGTTCTACGAGGCGTTCAAGAAGCAGCACGACGCTTTTCTTAAGTTCATCGAAGGGCTTGAAAGCGTCTCAGACAGGCAATGGTATGCCTCGTTGATGCTCAACCGGTTGATGTTCGTCTATTTCATCCAGAAGAAGGGATTTCTGGATGGCGACATCAACTATCTAAAAAACCGCCTTACGTCTGTGCGCGCCACCAAGGGCGAAGATCAGTTTCATAGCTTTTATCGCGCCTTCCTGTTGAAGCTGTTTCACGGGGGGCTGGCCACTCCCAAGGATGCGCGCGACGCGGAAACGGCGAAGTTGCTCGGCAACATCCCCTATCTGAACGGCGGCCTGTTCGAACCGCACGCGCTGGAGGCGGATGGCAACACCATTACTATCTCCGACGCAGCATTTGAGGGCGTCTTCAACTTCTTCGATCAATATGAATGGACGCTCGATACACGCGCCATCGAACGTGCCGATGGCAAGGAGATTAACCCGGATGTTCTCGGGCACATCTTCGAAAAGTACATCAACCAGAAGCAGATGGGGGCCTACTACACCAAGGAAGACATCACTGATTACATCACGAAGAACACCGTCATTCCTTGGCTTTTTCAGAATGCCATCGCACACGACAAGGTGGCGTTCGAGCCGGGTAGCGCGGTGTGGCGGATGCTTTCCGAAAACCCCGACGCTTATATCTATCCGGCGGTGAAACATGGGGCGGATCAACCGCTTCCCGACAATATCGCCGCAGGCATCGACGATGTCGCCCAGCGTGGTGACTGGAACAGGACCGCCCCTGCCAGCCACGGCCTGCCGACCGAAACTTGGCGTGAGCTGGTCGCGCGGCGGGAACGTTATGGCAGTCTCAAGGCCAAGGCGGCCTCCGGCGAGATTTCGTCGATCGAGGATTTCATCACCCTCAATCTCGATATCCGTCAGTTCGCGCGCGATGCGATCCAATATGCCGAAAGCCCCGATCTGGTCCGCGCCTTCTGGAAAGGGATTTCAGCGATCAAGGTACTCGATCCCGCCTGCGGATCGGGCGCATTCCTGTTTGCCGCCCTCAATATCCTGTATGACCTGTATGACGCCTGCCTTGAGCGGATGGAGCAATTCGTTGTAAGCGCGCCGGAAGGCAGCGGCCTGCGCCAGCTCTATTCCGATTTCCGCGCCGTGCTCGACCGAATCGAGCGCCACCCCAACCGGCCCTACTTCATCTACAAATCGATCATCCTCGATAACCTCTACGGCGTCGATATCATGGATGAGGCGGTGGAGATCTGTAAGCTCCGCCTGTTCCTGAAACTCGCGTCCCAGCTTGAACGCGCTGACCAGATCGAGCCACTGCCCGATATCGATTTCAACATCCGTGCGGGGAACACGCTGATCGGCTACACCTCGATGGCCGATGTGCGGAAGGCGACCGAGGCCAAGGGCTTCGACTTCGACGACCGCGCGGGCAAGATCGAGGCCGCGGCGCAAGACTTGGACGCTGCCTTCCGCCTATTCCGCGAACAGCAAACTGCGTTGCACGGAGCCATTGGCGCGGATCACAAGGCACAGTTGCGCGAACGGCTCGCGGCCCTGGAGGCGCAACTTGATCGCTTCCTTGCCAATGATTACGGCGTCGATACCGGTGATGACCTGGCAGGGAGCTTCAGCTTCGCGGCGTGGAAGGCCCGCCACAAGCCATTCCATTGGCTAATTGAATTTTTCGGAATCATCAGTGGCGGCGGGTTCGACGCGGTAGTCGGAAATCCGCCATACCTCGAGACCCGAGAGGTCGATTACCTTCCGCGCGGTTTTGCGACGCTGGATACACGGGCAATTCACGCGATTTTCATTGAACGGTCGGATGCTTTGCTCGCATCGAGCGGCGGGACCAGTATGATACTGCCCATGTCGTTGGTTTCGACAGCACGTATGAAATCTGTTCAAGAGATCATCGAACGGGAGCGCGAGACGTGGTACTCTAATTTCGCTTGGCGACCCGCGAAGCTATTCGACACCGTCAATCGTGCGCTCACAATCTATGTCGCAAATCCGACTGGTAGATCAGCCGTTCATACTACCGGGTATACCAAATGGACGGCGAATGCCCGAGACCAGATCGTGCCGAATCTTGCCTATGTTTCGGCAGCACCTGCGCGTGCGCCATTCTGGGTTCCGAAGTTTCAGCATCCCGGCGAGCCGCAATTGCTTGCAAAGGTCTTGAACCAACCGCTGACAATAGAACATATCTGGGGCACCGGCGGAGAGCAGGTCTACTACCGAACCACTGGAGGACTTTACTGGAAGGTTTTTACAACCAGTCGTCCACGTTTCTACGTCAATGGGGTCGCAGGCAGTTCATCCCGCGAGACACGATTACCTCTGCGAGCAGGCTTTGATCCCAGAACGATTGTGGCGATTTTGAGCAGCACAACATTTTGGTGGTGGTACACAATTGCTTCGAATCTGCGAGACCTAAACCCGGCGGACATTCAAGGTTTTCGAGTAAGTGAGCAGATGTTGCGCGACCCTCAGCTTGCCGAGGCAGGCGAGACCTATCTCGAGGACCTCGAGAAAAACAGCATCATGCTAACTCGCGAGCAGCGCCAAACTGGCACGACGCAGACGCAGTCATTCAAAATCCAACGCTCGAAGGCATTAATCGACGACATTGATCGATTGTTGGCCCGCCATTTCGAATTCGATGAAGAAGAGCTGGATTTCATCATAAACTACGACATCAAATACCGCATGGGCGCAGATGAGGGCGATGCCAAGTGAGCCGCCCGCTGCGCACAACGCTGCGTCAGTGTTGGCCGACGCACCGATCGCCTTTTTCTGCTCACAATCCTGCCCTGGCGACATCATTCTGAAGGCGCAGGACTGGGCCAATGCCCGGGGGCCGGACAGCGCTCCGGTTACCGGCGGCTTTCACACCCCCGTTGAGCGCGACGTGCTGCGCATCCTGCTGCGCAACGGTGCGCCCGTCATCATAGTCCCGGCCCGCGCCGCGCAAGGCTGGCGCGCACCCAAGCATCTAGGCCCCGCGATCAAGGCCGCCGTTGCCGCCGGCACGGCGCAGATCGTCAGCCCGTTTCCCTCCACCCAGAGACGCACTACCGCCACCACCTCCGAAACCCGCAACCGTCACATCCTGACCCTCTGCAAAACGGTCCTGATCGCCCACGCCTCGTCAGGCGGCAAGACCGAGGTTTTGGCGGCCGAAGCCATCGCGCGCGGACTTCGCGTTGAGACCTTCGAATCCCCTTCCAATACCAATCTCTTGGCCTTGGGGGCCACCACAGGATCAATGCAATGACCGATCTCGAGGCAGTTCCCGCCGATATCCTTGCCGAAATCCGGCAGCGGGCAAAGGCCGATTGGCCCGACGATCCGGATTGGCAAGAGGATTACATTACTGAGGAGGCCAACGGCTATCTCGCCTTTCAAAAGATCGATTTCTCGATGGCTGCGAAGGTCAAGGACCAGATAACCGCCGAGGCAATCCAATACTTCGAAAGCTGGGAAGAGCGCGCCGACCAAGCAAGGGACGAGGTCGAAGCCTATGCGGAAATCGCCACGACCGCACCTGACGATATTGCGGCAGACGTGCTCGCCTGCATCAAGCAGGACATCGCCAAAGAAAGCGATTGGTTCACGACGCAATTGGATTCCCTCCGAGGTGCAGTTGATGCCTATCGCTATGTTCGCGAAACTCGACAAAAGGTTGCGCCGATCCGTGACCTATTGATCCGCATGGAAGAAGTGATTGGTGAGGAATGCTACAACGGTAACATTCAGAACTACAGCTCATGGGGTGAATGGGAGGGCGAAGGTCGCTCTTTCCGCTATCCGGTGACGTTCATTCGCGATGGAGCCGAGGAAAAGCGCCGGTCGCATAAAGACGACTTGGAGCACGAGGAGCTTGTAACCGGCTACTACAAGTTCGGTGCCAACGAATTGAGCATTTATCGTGCTCTTGTACGAATAATCGACATGCTGAAGGCGGAATACGGCTTGGAATTGCCTGACGCGGCACAAGGGACTGAAACCAATGATCGAGGGCGCACGCAAACTTCCCATGCAGCATATTTCAGTCCGCGTGCCGTGGCACGATGCCGGATGGAACGGGAAAATTTGTTCGAACCCGTTCGGGAATACGTATTGCATCGCGCTACCGCGCATCGGCGATACTCGCGATGATGATTGGGAGGTAGCGAACGCCGGAGCAGTGTTCGATCCGGAAGGCCAGCGATTGCCGGCTTGTGCGGCAGAGCGCGGCGCATTTATGTCGGAAACGGCCTATGAACGGCGTTTTCCGCACCCTTATTCGCGACAGAACAACGCGCTTTACACTCATTTCCGCACAACTAAATATCGCCATGCGCCGCGTTCGGCCTCAGCCGTTCCCTTTGCCTGGATGATGAAGGAAAAGAAGACAGGCGTCCCTGCTGTCGCAGACCGCCTGGCCTTGGGCTTTCGGCCCGAACGCGAACCGGAACTCGGCTTCCACAGTATCTGGGTGCAAGAGCGTTCCAATCAGCTGGTCATGCTCGACACCTTCTTTGAGGCAATCAAGCCCCAAGAATCACTGGTTTTCTTCTATGCGAAGCGGACGCCACTGACGGACGATCCGCGTCGCGTGATCGTGGGCATTGGCCGCGTCACCGGCATCAGCGGGCCAACCGAATATGCCTATGAGAACAGGCCCGATCATGGACTGCGTTCAATGGTATGGGAGCGCAACGTAAGCCATTCGATCCGCCCCGAAATCGGCGATGGCTTCCTGTTGCCCTACCAAGAATTGCTGGCGCTCGCCGCTGAGGACGCGGATTTTGACCTCACCCCATACGTCCTTCACGCCCCGGAAGAGCATTGGGATGCCTTTTCGATGGGGTCTGAGCATGTCAGCCACGATCAGGCGGTATCGGTGCTTCTGTCCGCTGCGAACGTCATTTCTCGCTACGAGGCTTTGTTACCCGGCGACTGGAACAAGGCGCGAAGCTGGATCGATGCGGAACTCAACCGGCTGTGGCGGTTGCGGGGTGCCTTCCCCGGCCTCGGCTCTGCGCTTACCGCCTTGGGGCTGGAAAATGGTACTCTCATCGCTCACGAAGTCGGGGCACGGCTGCACGCCGACGGCAAGGAAGTGGTGCGCGATCCCTGGCCGTTGGTCGATGAGGTCTTGCGCGATCCTACCAATCTGCCTGCCGATCTAACAAAGTCTGTTGGTCCGATCATCGTTCAGCTTTGGGATAAGCTGAAGCCAGAACGGCTCGCTTTGCTGAAATTGCTAGCCCGTTTCGAGATATCTGGTGAACAGGCGAAGCGCTGGTGGGTCCATGAGGTCCGCAAAAAGGCCGGACTTGCCGTGGAAGATTCCGAGCTACTGGTAAACCCATATCTTTGCTTCGAGATGGATCGCGGTCGGACGGATGCGATTTCTTGGGGCACAATTGACCGGGGTCTGTTCCCTGACCCGCCGATTGATGCTGCGGTGCCTGTGCCCGAGCCCTCTGCTTGCCCGGAGCCGATCGACCCGAGACGCGGCAGGTCGCTCATCATAAAGACCCTTGAAGAGGCGACTGCGGAAGGTCACACGCTGTTACCGCAGGAATGGATTGTAAACCGTATCCGCGACGCTGAGTTTACTCCCGCGTGCTCGATTGGCAGCGATTGGTTCGAAGCATTCGCAGAGAATCTTGCCCCGGTCCTTGTAATAGGGGAAGACGCCTCAGGCAGCCCCGCATGGCAGCTAGACCGCTACGCAGATACGCGAGCACTGATCGGTACTCGTATTCGTAAGCGGCTCAGTGGCATTCGCCACAACGCTGACGAAAACTGGCGAGTCCTGATCGATAAAGTGATACCCGTCGCCGCAGGCGCTGATGATGCTGAGGAGCAAGCGGCCCGGAACGAAAAAGCCGTCGCCTTGGAGGAAGTCTTTCGGTCGCGTGTGTCTGCATTGATCGGGCCAGCAGGAACCGGCAAGACCACCCTATTGCAAGCATTGCTGTCTATCCCAGCGGTGAAGCGCGGTGGTGTCCTGCTCCTTGCGCCGACGGGCAAGGCCCGCGTGCAGATGCAAAAGAAGGCGGGTGATGTGAAGGCATTCACACTCGCGCAGTTTCTGTCCGAATATGAACGGTATGATGGCAAATCGTTCCGCTATTTTATGACCGGCCAGCCGCCGCGTGAAAACGGATTTGCTACTGTCATAATCGATGAAGCATCCATGCTTACCGAGGATCAGCTTGCCGCCACTTTGGATGCTCTTGACGCCGCAGCCGTGCAGCGGCTGGTGCTGGTAGGTGACCCTCGCCAACTTCCACCAATCGGCGCAGGGCGCCCGTTTGTTGACGTCATCACGCTCTTGCGAGAGGCCGATGCAAAGCGGGTGCCCGGCCTTGCCGAGCTAAGCATTGTCCGACGTCAAACGGGCGGTGACGGTGTGCTGCTGTCCCGCTGGTTTTCCGGTGAAGCACCTGATCCTGGAGCAGATGAAGTTTGGGACAGGCTTTCTTCTGGCCATGCAAACGGCGTTCGCGCAATCCGATGGGAAAATGACGCCGATCTACAAAAACGGCTGCTTGCAGAGTTATCCGCCCATGTTCGCCGTGAAGCGGACCCGTCTTGGTCCGACGAGACTGCCTTTGAAGTCAGCTTGGGCGGGTCAGAATTCAAAGGACGAGCGTATTTTCGGCTTTCTCAAGAAGAAGGGAGTCAACGTGTAGGTGGGGGAGCCAGCGCCGAGAATTGGCAAATATTGAGCCCCTTGCGGGGTGGCGAAGTTGGGGTCGATGGGTTGAACCGCTGCATAAAGAGCGTCTTTCGAACGTCGGTACGCAATTGGACGGATCCCGAAGTATTTTATCACCGAAAGGCTCCCAAACCCTTAGGTGCGCAAGCAATCGAATACGGCGATAAGGTGATTAATACGGCCAATGGCTCAAGGCGCTTTGGACCGGAAAAGAGCGACCGTGCGTACCTAGCGAACGGTGAGATCGGCTTAGCCATTGGACAGTTCAAAGGGAAAGCCTGGCCAAAGCACTGGGGGTTACCTTGGCAGCTACAAGTCGAATTTTCCAGCCAAGCTGGCTTACGTTTCCAATTCGAAAAATGGGATTTTGGCGAGGATGGAGATGCAAGGCTTGAATTGGCCTACGCGTTGACGATTCACAAATCGCAAGGAAGCGAGTTTGGCACAACATTCGTGGTGATACCAAACCCCTGCCGCCTTCTTTCGCGCGAACTTCTCTACACGGCGCTTACTCGACAACAGCAAGAAGTGATCATTCTCTATCAAGGCGAGCTTCGTGAGTTGATGAGAATGTCCGATGCATCGAGGTCAGATACCGCGCACCGTCTTACGAACCTTTTCGCCCCACCCTCACTTGTTGAGCATGGAACCAAATTTCTCGAACAAGGCCTGGTCCATCGAACCATTCGGGGAGAGCTGGTTCGATCAAAGTCAGAGGTCATAATCGCTAATCTGCTGGATTCGATGGGCGTTCCATACAGTTATGAGCAGCCCTTCGTCGGCCTAGATGGATCTATCAGATACCCGGATTTCACGGTTGAAGATGCCGAGAGCGGTCGTCGCTTGTTGGTCGAGCATTTGGGAATGCTTGATCGACCGGACTACAAGAGCCGCTGGGAAAAGAAGCTTCTCTGGTACAGGAAAATGGGAGTGAAGCCGGTCGAGGAGGGTCAGGCGGAAACGGGGCTTCTCATGACGAGCGAGATCGATGGCTTCGACGCCGCCAAGGTGAAGACTGAGATTGAAGCCGCTCTCGGAAGTTAGAATCGTTTTGATTTGGATACGCATTTGATGATCAACGCGGGGTGCTGCCCTAACGGGCTACCCGCTCTATCTCGCTGCGCTCGACCGAACCCGCGGCTGCGGTTTCATCCCATCCGGGTGACGATCAGGAGCAGTTTGAAGCGGAGCGGGAATTCCTTGTGGGCGCGCTCTGTCCCGCGCTTTCAGCGCTCCTGAGGGCGCGGCATTCCTGAGCTACCCGCAGGCACTCTTGCCTCTCTCATTGCCGGACGCCCGCTGGCGCACTGATCGCGCGCGCAGGACCTCCGTCGGCTACGCGCCGTTGCAAGGGTGCCGATTTTGTCTGGATCGCCGGGCGATCCCTTACGGGAACACCAAGAGCTTTGCCCTCTCGTTCCCGAAACCGGAAATAGACGCCCCCGTGTGGCGGGCTGCGCCCGCTGGCCCGCGCCAGGGCATCGATTCCGGTTTTCCCTCCCCCTCCCATCCTCGCCGGAAGGCAGGCCGCATGCCGCGTGTCGGATGCGGCTTTCAGCCGAAGGAGAGCAGAAAATGGGCGACCTGATCTTGAACTACCGCGCTTGCGGAGCCGAGTGCCGCGAGGACTGGTTGCGGATGCTGGCGAACGAGAACGGTTTGCCGTTCGTGACGGTGCAACGCTTGGCCGAGGAACTTGGCGAGCGCGAGGATTTCGGCGAGCTTGTCGAAGTTTGCGAACTTAGCGGGAGGGCGGTGCAATGAGTGCTGGCACTCTTTCCCGCAGCGAGCGGATTGCCCGGCTCAACGATCGGGCGCGGCAGGCGATGGGCCTTGCCTGCGTCGCCGTGGTGACCGAGGGGTTCTGGGCCTTGTCCGAGGAGGATCAGTCGCGAGTGCGCGAACTGGTCGAAACCTTCGACGCCTTCACGCCGGATAACGATCCTTACGGTGAACGTGATTTCGGGGCAATTTATCAGGACAGCGAAGGTCGCTGGACGTCCACGCGACCGGCGCGGTCTTCAGAAACCGTGTTCTGGTAAATCGATGCCTACGACCACGACTTGCGGTTCGGCAGCGAAGACCCCGCCAATCCTGCCGTTACCCGGCGCGTGCTGACGATAATGCTGGCCAGCGAATATTGAGGGGAGGCGGATTGATGACCAATCGAAAGCCGCCGGTTCGCATCGCCGAACCCGATCCGAACCAGATCACCATGCCTGGCGTGCGGCTGCAATGCCGCGCGGATATGCCAATGCTGCCGCGCAGAGTGCAGAAGCCTCTGAATATCGGATTCTGGGATCCCATGCGCGATCAGCTGGAGATGTTCTGATTGGAGCGATGAAAATGCGGCCCGCCCACGGGCGGGCCGTCATTAGGCTGACAAGAAGGCAGAGCCTATCGGTCGAAAATCTCCAGATTGGGCCAGCTGAGCATCCACGCTTTGGCCTTAACTCGCTGGTCAAAGATTTCCCGCTTTTCAGTAACGAACCTGCTCGTTGGCCGCAGAGCAAGTTGTAACAAGTCGTCCAATCCCAAGGGAGCAGCGATCTCACATTGATCGAAGCCTTGCCGTCGAGCGGCAACTGCCGTTGCTGTCTCTGGCCAATAGCGCATCGCATCTGTCGCCGAACGGTATGGTGCATCGCCGTTGCGCAGATGCATCCGCGCCTGATTCTTCACCGACCATTCGATCGATGGGACTGACAGCCGAAGCTGTTCCTCATATTCCCGATCCACTTCTGGACATAGGCAGTCTGGGTCAAACCAAATGACATCAACGTCACCTTGCTGCGGATTTGGCCTCCTGCCATGCAAAGCGTCCCATACCGCATTCCTTACGAAACCTGCGGCGATCCAGCAGTCAGGCAGGTCGAGTTCCGCGACTACCCCAAGTAGATGCCATCGAGCCGCGTCCTTTCGGAGAACATCACGAACGGAGGGTGCGGCCTGCATGAGTACAAGCTATCGCGGTGCTGCCTCTTTGGAAATGACGACGATCGGCCTTTGCCGATTTCATCACCACATCCGTTCCTCGGCATATTTGACTGGCACTTAAGTTTGGTTCTGTGTGGTGCAGCACGTGCAAGAATTCCCCTCGCATTGTCAGCTTCGTTTTGAGCACCCCAACTGGCCGCACTCGGTCAGCCTTCAATGCCCTGCCCGCGCCGGTTCGCTCCGCTCACCCGTGTTGGACATGAATCCTGCCCTTGACCGTGCGGCCCTCCCGTTTGGTGCAACGAGCTACCAGACACGAAAGGAAATCATCATGGCACGCAGCAATACCGCACCCTCGCAGGAAACAAATCCGCCGAACTTCCTCGCCTGGCATGTCGCCAACAAGGGCGAGAAGGGTTTCTGGACCCGCATCGGAGCCGCGTGGTTCCACCGGGACCGCAAGGGGCTTTCGCTTCAGTTGGAAGTGGTGCCGATCAATGGCCGGATCGTCCTGCGCACGCCGCTGGACGACGAGAAGAAGGAACCGGGCGCTTAGCGCCCGGCCTTCGGGCGGAGCGACAGAAAGTGGACCGATAACGGACTGACAGCTTCTGATCCGAACGGTCGGCATAGCTGTCAGTCCGGAAAAGACCTTAATTTCGGCCATGCGACTCGAAATCGCCGATGCTGAAAAGCGGACGTTCGCAACCGATTGAAAATAGCCAGCGTCGCCACCCGGGTTCGGGTGCTGGTTCCTCGCGCAGAGAGTTTCCCGCGACAATTCCCAAGGGCACGAAGCTTCTCGATGATTTTCCATGTACGCTTTATCATACTTGGGATTGTCTACGATCGAGGCATTTCGCTAAATCTTATTTTCGAGCCGTTGCTTCCTTTCACTTTGCCGGATACGCAAATTGCATGAGCAATCTCTCCAAAAACCACGCTGATTGGTTGAAGCGCGCTTCGAAAGTGAGGAAGAGACACAATACGATCGACGAGGCAGACCATGACGAGTACCGAGAGGCTGCCGGCGAGTTGTGGCGGCTGCTTTACGAGGCGCCCGACGCGGTCAAAATTGCATACCGAAATCTCCTCGAAGCCGACCTCGCGAAAAGCGAGACCGAGTTTGATGGTCTTCAAACGGGTGAGTTGATCTGGCAGTTGGATAACGATCCGGAGATATGCGTTCGCCAGATAGGCCGCCAGCTCCGCGCGCTCGACATATGGTTGGCTAAGAATCTTCGCCATGAGGCGCTCCCGGACGATCTCGGTGAACTTCTTTGTGGCCGCGGCGACGTTTATCTTATCCCGATGGCGAGGCGGCTTCTTAATGCCGCGCTTAAGCAGGGTAAAACGGAGTCGGGAAAAAGCAAAGACGTCGATCGCCCTCCGGGGCCCGGGAACGGCTATTTGAGGCGGGCCTTCCTGCATCACCGCGTTCTTCCGGCGATCACTAGCCAAGGTACGAAGGTGAGGCTTCATGCGCACGCGCATCTGCTTCCGGCGGGCCATCCAAGCCGCGAGGCAATGCTCGGAGCCGCGCTGTTCCCCGGTATCGCAATCGAATGGGAAGGTCTTCCATACAACGCGAAGATCAAGCAGGTAGATATAAAACGCGAAGGGCGCGTGCTCGAAAAGCAACTTCGCTCCGCTTTCGAGGCTGATTATTTGGCTTGTATTTGGCCCGAGCTGTGCGTGCCTCCATCACGCCTCGCCGTGATATCAGATTCTTTAAAGCGCGGCTCCGCGGCCCAACTCGACGGGAGTGGACCGTCTATCGTGGCTGCGGGAAGCTGGCATGAAGACTTGGACGGCCGTATCAGGAACGTCATGCGCGTTCTCGATCACAGCGGTCGCCTGACTCTGACTTTCGTCAAGCTTACGCGCTTTGTTGGTGGCGGATACGGGGAAGCGAACACGCCTGGGGACATGATCGAAGTTCTGGTCTCCAGGGATATGCTCATCTCCTTTGCGATCTGCAGCGACTTTTGCGACAGCTCCGACATTCCCAATCCCTTCGTCGAGCTCGATGTCGATCTGGTTTTGGTTCCCTCTCTTGGTACGCAGGCTGCGGCTGATGGTCATCAACAGAATGCCGCGAGGCGCTCGAACGCCACTGGCGGCCAAACCCTCGTGGTTCAGCAGCGAGAGCCGAGCAGCGAAGGAGACAATGTCGGGTGGGTGGTGAGCGATCCCCGCGACCATGTGCCTCCTGCGGAAGACAGGGCATGGAGCGAACGAAAGATTTCGCTTAAATGAATTGTCAATTCATTCTATGGGATATTGAAACGTCCTAAAGCGTTGGTAAGGCAAACCGACTAGATGGAGATGGCCATGAAACTTCCAAAGAGTCTCGAAGGGCTCGCAATGGACGACCTCACCCTAGAAGAGGGGCGTGAAGCGGTGCTGTCTGCATTGCAGGCTACTACCGACACCATGCGCGGCAAACTGCATTACGCGCTCAGGTCCTGGGCGTTTCGCGCGCTGCGCGCTCGTCGTTCGCGCGCCGATCTCGATGGCTGGATAGAGCTGTTTTCGCGGGTTTCGGCGCAGGTCGATGAGCGACTTTCAGCAAAGCTCGACGCCTATCTAGAATTGCTGCAAATGGCAGCGGCGCGTGCGGAGGCGGATGAAAGCCTCGATCCGATGCGAGGCAAGCATGCTCTGTCCGCAATGCGCTGCCTCCACGTGGCGGGAGGCACGATGTCGAAGGCTACGCTCATGAAGCAGTTGGGGGTCAAGCAGGCCAATCTTTCTTATGTAATGTCGCCTTTGACGGACGCAGCGCTCGTTCGCGCGGAATCGCGTGGAAAAGAGCGCGTCTATGTTCTGACCGATGAAGGTCGGCGACGTGTCGAACAGCGCCTGCCTCACTTACGGGCAGAGCGCGCCGACGATCTGATGAAGCTTATTGAGGTTTACACCAAGCGCCCCTCCCTTTTTGATGAGCAGGGGTCTTATGGGCAGTTTGTTCATCCCGGCATGGGGATCGTGGTCGTAACCGGTAATGAGGGCTATTCGCACGCAAGATTTGTGCCGGAGTATCGGCACAGCATCGACGCAAACAAGCTCGGCTCACAGCGTACACGCCTCCAGAATGTTGACGACGAGCATCTGCTCGAGGTTACCTGCTCATGAGCGATGATGCTGAAAGCCCTACTCAAAGCGAAGTGGCCGAACTTCCGCCTTTGACGACATTGGCATTGATGGGCGCTTTTGCCGAACAGGTGACGATCGCCCCGCGCTCATTCAGCACGATGCTGCTTGCAACGGGCTTTGACGAGGATAACGAGCGAAGCGTGCTCGTTCCCTTCATTGAAACAGTCATTCACGGGACCACGCAGGGTGAAGCAGTCGCTCATCAAGGCGATACCGATGGTCCGCCTGAGTTGGCTCCGATATTTTCACGAACACTACCCCTAGAAAACGCACTCTGGCTTGCATTCGACCTTATTCGCGACATCCGTGTCGCTGCTGAAAACATGAGCTCGATGGTTGAGGGTTCGATCGATTTAGAGCGCTCGCGCCTTGAACATGCGCGGCGATTTGCGAGCTTCGCAGGCGAGGAGGCCAAACGCTGCGAAGAGGCTCTCGAGCGCCTTTCGCAAGGCCGCACGACCGCGGTTCATGATGCAGAGTGACCGTACGATTCACTGATAGGCTCGGTATCTCGCATCAGCGTTGAGGCGGGAGGCCTATCCTAAAGCTGACACTGTCTGAAAAGTTCAACGCTGGCGCGACGCTTCCTATCGGCGAATCCATCCGCAGGCTGCGCGATTTCGACCGTCGGAAGTGTCCTTAAAACCTTGATTGAAGACCCTACAGGAGATTCGCAGCAACGTGATCGCTGTCATTCTTATCTCGAACTCGCTGGTACGCGAGTTTAGAAAGCCGATCGATATCGACGATTTCGCTCAAGGACTCTTGGTGGACATGATGCGTCACTCGACCGACCATATCGGAATCTTCGGGTGTCAATTCTGCTCTTCTCACTTGCCGGCTCGGATGGATGTATAATCGCACGTCATCCGCTTCACTTAGAAGATTCCAAAATCAGAGAGACTGACTCAGTCAGAAGACCTTAGCCAGCACTTGGCAATAATCGAATGTCATCTTTCGAGCCGTTGGCGGTTTGTCTCCTATGTCCGAAATTGGGGCGCTTGGCGGACAAGAAGCTTTGTCAGCTCAAAGTTTGCCTTTTCTAGCTCAAGGCCCAACCGCCACCCTTTGTTACGTGCGCATCTCGCGCTCGTAGCACGCGGTCAAGGCCAAGTATGTCAATGATGTGCGGGGCTGTATGCCCGAACAATCGATCGAGTGCCGACATCTCACGAGGGAAATTGGCCGACAGCTCCTCGATCTGGTCAATGAGTTCGCTCGCCGCCGGTTTTAGCAAGCCCATCGCGCCCAACGCTGGAATTCCAATGGCAGCGCAAAAGGCAATCAGATCGTCGGCCCTTATGTCATCGAAACGACTGGCTGCCCCCATATTGAACGCCAGCTCGTCTGTGTAGTCGCCCCCCATCAGCACCGGGGTAAGGTCGTAGAATGGGGCAAGCTGCACCGAGCCGCCGGGGGTTAGGATCAGACCGTTGTTCTTGGCATGGTTGTCGTTGTTGCCGAGCAGCAGGTTGAACAGCGTCATTTTAAGGAATGTGTTGCGAGCGAGAGCGGGCTGGTCGGTTGCGGAGAGTATTCTTCCGATTGTCGGTGCGTCGAACCGGCGTCCCGCCTCTCCACGCCGCTCATACTTGAGATCGGAGGGAATGCCGCTTGCCTGGGCAAAGTCTTCTACATGCAAGCGGTACACTTTGTCGCCGTCGATCAGGCGATCGAATCGATTGATGAGCAGGATGTCGTGTGCACCGATTTGATCAGCGATGCATGTCCCGACCTCGAAGCCGCACTTGGCTGCCAGATCGGTCAGGAAGGCTTCGTCCCGCGCCTCTTTGAGGTTTTGGTGATCAGGAAGCTTTAGAATGTGGGTCGTGGGCGCGCCGGTCCCAACTTTGGGGAGGGCGAAGCGTCCGTCAGGCAGTGCGGCGAGTGATATCTTCCGGCGCACACCCGCGACTGGCGAAGGGTCGCGCATGTTATCTGGTAGGGGCTTGCCTGTGGCGAGGCGCTCGACGATATCGCGCAACGTGCCCTCGTCAAGCGGATCATAGTCTTCGCTCAGCGTTCCGGGACGTTTCACTGGTGGCCGGTCGAAAGCGAGCACGCTGACAGCGCCCGGGCAGTCTGCCCCCAGATGTTCGAACAGGCCTGCGACGTCGCTGCGCTCAATGCCATAGCGCGCTATGGTTGCTTCGAGCTGGTCATTCTCGTGGAGCAGATTTCCGAACCACGCGCGCACGGGAACATCGCCGAAGGGCTCTTCACTCAATGGCAAAGAGAGCGAAAGAGCATGATGGTTCGGGTCCGCCAGCCACTGGGCATTGTAGGTGAAAGATAGATCACCATCATCGCTTTTGACAAGGTAGCCGACCGGCTCCAGCGATGCTTCGAGCCAGACTTGCAGAATGAGCATTAGCGGCTGCGCAATCTGGCGGTGAGATCGATGCCTGCTGCCTGCGCACAGGCCATCACGCGGTCGAATTCCAGGCTGGGCTTCCCGCCTTCGAGTTCGGATACGAACCGCCGCCCGACACCGGCATGCGCAGCGAATTCCGACTGGTTCATCTTCATTGCCTTGCGCACGCGCCGGACAACCGCGCCCAGTTCCGCAACCGATCGAACGCGCTCACCAGGAGCTGGCACGCGCGGTGCTGCAATTTGTGGAGCGGGCAGTTGCGGAGCGGAAATGTTGGAGGAGGCCGCTGACAGCTGTCGGGCGATATCGATTGCTCGTTGATATTGTGGGGTTTGAAGCTGTTCGGCCACCTTCTGAATAGGCTGCACTGCTTCTGCCAATCTGGCACTGAGCTCGCGACCGGCTTCGTTCACCGAATTGATGGCTGGACTCGTAGCGAGCTTTCGAAATGCCTGATCTTGCTCGTTGAGAACTTGCAGGAGACGCTGACTATCGGTGGCGAGTTTCACTTTTGATCCCTTTCGGGATCGAAATGCCATGATGGGGCCCAAAAGTCAACATTTGCTCCTGAACGGGCGCATTTCGAAGAATCGGAGGGTCCTTTAGCTATCATGATCCCGTTCGGGAGCGTAGGGGGATTCGGTGAAACGGCGATATTCGCTGCGCAGTAAATATCGGCCAAGGCTTCCACATCAGTTGGTTGCCACGATCTTGAGGTGCGGCCTCGGCTTGTCGAGCACCTCGACAGCTTCGCGTCGATGTTCGGGCGCTAGATGAGCATAGCGCAGCGTCATACCGTAATCGCTGTGACCGAGTAGTTCGCGGATGGTGTTGAGGTCTACTGCGCCCATGGCAAGGCGAGAGGCGAAGTGGTGGCGCATGTCGTGCCAGCGGAAATCCACGATCTGCGCATCATCAAGCAGCTTCTTCCAAGATGAGTTGACGTTGTCGAAGCGCTGACCGTCTTCGCTTTCGAATACGCGGCTGTTGCCAAGATCGCATTGCGAACGCCAGGACTTGAGCGTCTCGTGAGCTTCGGCATTGAGCGGTATGTGCCGCGTCTTGCGCGACTTGGCCGTCTCAGCAGACACGGTAGCGATACGTCGATCGAAATTCACATGCGACCATTTGAGGTCGAACAGCTCACCGCGCCGCATACCCGTGTTGAGCGAAATCAGGACCATAGGCTTCAGGTGATCGGTGAACGGAACGGCGCGCAGGCTAGGCAGCAACTCTCGGTCACGTTCGCGCCGCCACTGGTTGGCTGTGTCGCGCTCGCTGCGCATTCTGTCTTCGCGCTTCTTGAGCTGCGCGCGCAGGCGATACTCTTCGGCCTCGTCCAGATAGCGAACGCGGACCTCCCTGTTCTCGCGCGCCTTCTTGACCTTGGCGATCGGGTTCACCGCAATCAGCTCCCATTCGACGGCCCGGTTGAGCGCCGCCTTGATCGCCGTGATGTCGCGATTGACGGTGTTGGTCTTGACGCCATCCTTCATTCGCAGGGCGCGCCAGCGTTCCAAATCGAGCGGTGAAATGGCCGCCATCGGAGTCTTGAGAAACTTCTTGAACGCCACCTTCAGCCGCTTGATCGTGGCCTCTGCGGTCTTCTGGTGGACCCGTGCCCAATCGGCATAATGCTCGTCGATAAACTCGCCGAACGTTGAGACTTGCTTGCGCTTCTGGCGCTCAATGCGCGGATCGACACCGGCCCAAAAGGGGCCGAGCGCATTCTTTGCCGCATCGACTGCTTCGGCGTAGCCCATGCTGGTCAAGCGACCGAGCCTGATGCGCTTGCCACGCTCAAATTCGAGATACCAAGTTTTCACGCCGGAGGGCTGAACCCGCAGCAGCAAGCCGTTCAACTTGGGATCGCGCAGCTCGTAGGGGTTGGCCCTCGGGACCGCCCTTTCTGCTACTGCGTTATTCATTGAAGCTGGCATTGCGATCTTTCCTGTGATCACAAAGCTAATCGATCCGTAAGTGAAATGTAAGTGCAGGAGGGGTGAACGCAGTGCAACAATTGCGAACGGTTCGCAACTTAGAAAACCCAATTTAACCTATAAAAAATAATTTGTTACTGTTCATTTCTGTTCTGTTGCAGTGCAGCATATTTCGCCCTTTTTATGCCTCCGAAGGCAGAGGCCACTGGTTCGAATCCAGTCGGGTGCACCAGCATGGCTCGAGCCTGTCGTTAGCGCGACTGTCAGCCGCAGCACCCTCGATCGGGCCGGTTCGAAGAACCGACGGCTACAAATTGAGCCAGCGCCAAACGAAATTTCGGCGTGCTGGCCGATCGTATGCTGGCTCACCTTGAACCTGTCTGACAAATTAACAAAGATTGGGAACGGGTCTTTCCAGGCCTTGCCGGGGTTTCCTTTTCGTTAGTGTGTATGCGTGTCGGTCGGTTTCAATTACCGGGAAAGAGGCGCTTCGTTTCAGGGGATGGTGGTTGCATATACTCTCGCTCGCATTGGGCGGTTGCCTGCGGGGGGAACCCGTATCCTACGGAATTACCGAAGACACGGGCGGGCATATCACATATATTCTGGGCGAAATGCGCGCTTTGGCCGCGCGCGACGATGTCGCCATGGCGGAAATCGTCACGCGCCGGTTCAACGATGCGGCCCTCGGCGCGATCCACGATCGGCGCGATGAAGTCCTCGGCCCGAAATTGCGTATCAGGCGGATCGATAGCGGCAATCGGCGCTATTTGGCGAAAGAGGAACTGGCGCGCGACCGCGATGCCTTCACCCGCGCATTGATCGCCGACTTGAAGGTACGCGATAGGCTTCCCGACATTATTCATGCGCATTTCGCCGATGCCGCCGATGTGGCGATCGCGGTGGAGGCGGCATTGGGCATTCCGTTCATCTACACCGCCCATTCGTTGGGTATGGACAAACGGCGTGCCGGCGATGCATCGACCGCGCTCGATGCGCGTATTGCGCAGGAAGACGCGGCCATCGGCAATGCCGCGGCCATCGTCGGATCGTCCCGCGACGAATGCGAAAGGCAGATCGGGGCCTATCCCTCCGCGCGGTTGGATCGCATCCACGTTCTGGAGCCGGGCGTGGAACGGGCCGATCGGTCCGATAGTCATCGCCAAGCCGCCATCGAAGCGATTGCTCCGTTCCTTCGCGAACCTGCCAAACCCATCGTTCTGGCCATTGCCCGGCCCGTGCGGAAAAAGAATCTGCTGACCCTGATCGAGGCTTTTGCGGCGGACGATACGTTGCGTGAGACATGCAATCTGGTCATCCTGGCCGGACAGCGGCGATCGTTGCAGGATGGCGGCGCGGAACAGCGGGAGGTGCTGGGCGACATCGTGCACGCGGTCGATCGGCACGATCTGTATGGTCGCATAGCCTATCCCAAATTCCACGATGCGGGGCATGTCGCCGGACTTTACCGGCTGGCCGCGGAAACGGGCGGGGTGTTCGTCAATCCGGCGCTTGTCGAACCCTATGGCCTGACAATCTGCGAAGCGGCCACCTTCGGCTTGCCGGTGGTGGCGACCAATGTGGGCGGGCCGGTCGATAGCGTGCGTAAGCTCGCGCATGGCATTCTGGTCGATCCGAACGACCGCGCTGCGATCGGGCGGAGCATTCGCGACCTGATATCCGACCCAGCGCGGTGGCGCGAACTGTCCGAAAACGGTCAACGACATGCAACTGCGATGAACTGGGGGCGATATGCCGATGGTTTCCTTCGCATTGCGCGAGATGTGTTGACGCCGAAGATCGAAGTTGCGGCAATGCGGCCGCATTCGATCGTCGTCAGCGATCTGGACAACACCTTGACCGGATGTACGGCGGGCGCGCGTCGTCTGGCAGCATTTTTCGCACGGCGAAAACCGGATTTCGGGTTCGTCGCGGCCACGGGGCGATCGATTATCGAAGCCCAGCGGATTGTTCGCGAATGGGATTTGCCCCGACCGCTGGCCTATATTACCTCCACCGGTTCGGAAATCTATTGGCAGCGAAACGATGGTTTGCATCGCGATGACCGATATAGCGAAGCGATTGCCGCAAATTGGAACCCCGATGGTGTGTCTGTTGCCCTGTCGGGTATCGACGGCCTGGTGCCGCAACCGGTATACGAACAGCGCGATTTCAAGCGCAGTTATTTTTATAAGGGCGAGCAGACGTTGCGACGGGTCGAAACGGCGTTGGCAGAGGCGGGACTGAAGGCCGCCATCATTGCGAGCCATGGCGATCTTTTGGATATTCTTCCCGCCGGAACGGGCAAGGGTACTGCCATGCAGCATGTTGCGAAAACCATGGGCATCCCGGCCTCCGCCGTGTTCGCGATCGGCGACAGCGGAAACGATCTCGATATGCTGACCCAGTGTGAGAACGCGGTGATGGTCGGCATTCATGCGCCGGAACTGGCGGGCCTCGGCAGCAGGGCGAATGTCTATGTATCGCGACGCCATCATGCGGCGGGCGCGTTGGAAGGCATTTTCGCGCACCACAAACGACAGAGACGTCTTTCTGCCGAACGCAGGCGCGTGTCGTGATGGGGGAGAAGGGCGCGGCGCGGCCCGTCGGCTATTTCGTGCACCACCAGGGGCGCGGCCATGCGGAACGGGCGGCGGCGATAGCCAATGCGCTTATTGAACGGCGACCCGTGACGCTGTTCTGCGCCAAACCGTCGATCTTTCCCGCCTTGGACGACCGGATCGCGATCATCGAAATCCCCTCCTTGTTCGAGGCGACTGGACATGAAGCGCCGGCGATGGCCGTATCGCCCATGCCCACGACCACCCATTGTGCACCGCTCGGCTGGCCATCCATTACCACGGTCATGGCGCGCATCGTTCGGTGGTTCGAAGAAGCCCGCCCCGCCTTGTTCATCACCGATGTGTCCGCCGAAATCGCGCAACTGGCGCGGCTATGTTCGATCCCGCATATTTGCGTGTTGCAACACGGCAATCGCGCCGATGCCGGACATATGGCGGCGTATGAGGGGGCGGTGGGTCTGCTGGCACCGTATCACGCGCGGCTGGAACAGGCGGACCGCCCGCAATGGATGCGCGACAGGACGCATTACGCCTCAGGCGTGGGTATCGTTTGTTCGGTCATGGCATCCAGGATGGACGCGAGGCAACAACTTGGATTGGATGCCGACGCACAGATCGTGCTGGTCGTCGCCGGCGGCGGCGGGGAAGGCACGCCGTCCGCCCCCCTCTCGCTTGGGGCGCGGGGCGAACCGGACACGCAATGGATAACCATCGGACAGGTGCAAACCGCATGGCATGAAACGCCGCCCGGAAACCTCGATCATCGCGGCTGGATCGATAATCCGCGGGTCTGGATCGCGGCCGCCGATCGGATCGTATCGTCCGCAGGAAACACCACGGTGCATATGGTGCTCGCTGCCGCCAAACCCTGGGTCGTGATACCCGAATGGCGCTATTTCGATGAACAGCTGTGCAAGGCGGACGTTCTTGCCCGTGAAGGGTTGGCGGCGGTTGCACCCCATTGGCCCTCGCACGCCGATGCATGGCACGACATTTGGAAGCATGCCGCTGCGCTGGACCATGCAGCACAGGCGCAGATCGTGACACCCGACGCGGCGGACAGGGCGGCACAATGGATCGACGACCATGCCGTGCGGTTATGGAACGGGCACGCTGCGAACTCTCCTGCGTTGGACATCGTCGCATGAGGGTGTCGGTATGCACGTTGGCGCATGGGCGGGATGAACATCTACGCAATCTCGTGCGCGGTTTGCAGGCGTCCATCGTCCAGCCACTCGAACTGATCGTCGCCGTCATGCAGGACCAGGAATACATCCTTCCCGCGACCAATTTCCCGGTGCGTCAGATCGTCATGGGCAGCGGCGACATACCTCTCGCCCGTGCGCGAAACGTGGCGGCCCGAGGTGCTGCGGGCGATCTGTTGGTATTTCAGGATGTCGATTGCATACCGCATCCCGCACTGATCGGCGATTATCGGGCGGTGGCCGATCGGGAAAACGGCGCCTTCATGGGAGAGGTCGGCTACCTTCCCGAAGGCGCGGTCGGTCGGAAACTGGATTTCGATGCGTTCGAAGCCGTTGCCGTACGCCATACTGAACGGGCGGGGCCGCCGGCAAACCCGCTGGGTCCATGCCGCGATTACCGCTGTTTCTGGTCGCTTAATTTTGCATTGCGCGCGGTGGATTTCGAAGCGGTCGGGGGTTTCGACGAAAATTACATGGGCTATGGTGGGGAGGACACCGATTTCGCGCGCATGATCGACGCGGCGGGCATGGCGATCTGGTGGGTGCGCGGCGCGAAATCCTATCACCAGTATCACCCCCACCATATGCCGCCGGTGCATCATCTGGACAGTGTGCTCGCCAATGCGGCGGTGTTTCAGGACAAATGGGGCGAACCCACGATGCAGCACTGGCTACGCGCCTTCCGCCTGATGGGACTGATCGACCGGGTTGGCGATCGCTTCGTCAAACTGCGTGATCCGGACGAGGCGGAGCTCGAAATGACCCGTCAGCAGGCCCATCAACCCTACGCCAGCAGCGCGGTCGTACTCGCCCAGCTTGAAAACCAGGCGCTCGAAAACCAGGCGCGCGAAAATCAGGCGGCGGCGGCGACCGGTCCGGCGGCGGGGCCAGCAAGCGGCGCTGCGGCGGCATGATCGATCGCATCGGCGTAGCATTTTTCGTAACCCGCGATCATTGCCGATACCGAAAGATCGCGTAGCGCCCGTTCCCGGCACGCGGCGCGGTCGATCGTATGGATACGGCCCATCGCTTTGGCCAACGCGCCGACATCGCCGCCATCCACCACGATACCGCACGGCCCGATCACTTCGCGCATGGCCCCGCGATCGAACGCGATGACGGGCACGCCGCAAGCCAGAGCCTCCGCCGCGACCAGACCAAAGGGTTCGTCCCACATCGGCGTAACGACCGCACCATTCGACGCGGCAAGCACCGGCACCAGATCGGCGGCGCGGGCATGGCCATGATACTCCAACCCGCCGCTCAACAACGGTTCGACCCGGTCGGCAAAATAGGATACGTCTTCGATTGGCCCGAAAATCCGCATCGGTACGTTCGCGATCCGCGCCGCGGCGACTGCCTGGGCCAACCCTTTATTGGGAACGATCCGTCCGATCCAGGTGAGATATTCGCCGCAGCTGTCCACCGGTTGCCACCGTTCGCAATCGACCCCGTTCGGCACCACGCGCATATTCGTCCGGCACGGGGACGACCACAGATCGAGCTGGCTGCCTGAAGTGACGGTGAACTGGACATGGGCGTACGGGGCCGCTTCGCCAACGGCATCGGCCATGCTGCCAAAAGGGGGGACGTGCTGCGACGTGACGCAGGGAATGCCCGCGTCCGCCGCCCAAGCGATGACGCCGGGATGCAGCGAGTTGTTGTGGACGACATCGAAATCGCCGGCTTCGATGTGCGCCTGCGCACGTTCGAACGCCGATTTCTGATAGGCGGACAGTATGTCCGACCCTCGATAGAGGCTCCAGGGCAGAACGGTCTCGTAAGGGTCCGCGCATATCTCCACCAGATTGGCATCGCGCGATCCGGCCGCCGCGAACAGCGTGACGTCGTGACCTGCCACGCGCAATCCATCGCATAGCCCCGCACAATGCGCTTCCATCCCGCCCGAAAACGGTTCGGCGATGGCATGGCGAATGTGGGCCAGCACGGCGATCTTCATGGAATGTGCGATCCTAGGACAGAGAGTATATCTTTTATAACCGTTCGACCAACGGTCGGCCGCCATTACAGGTCCGCATCCTAACATCCATGCTTGTTTACGTTGGACGCCCGCCACCGCGATGGGTTAGGTGCGCGGACGCCGATTTGCCGGGGAAATACCGTGACTGCACAAAGCCGTAACATCCCGGCCGAACTGGCCCGATATCCGAACACCGGACGTTTCCTGATGGGCCGCCTGCGCCGTTCGATGGATGAAGACACCAAGACGACGGTCGAAAACCTGATCGACAACAGCGAATGGATCGATGGGGGCGAACGGTTGCTGACGCGTGGCGGGGTGTATGAACATTCCACCATCCTGATCGAGGGGTTCATGCTGCGCACCCTCGACGAAGGCGATAACGACATCAAAGGGCGGCGGCGATGCGCGGTTAGTTTCCACGTGCCCGGCGATTTCATCGATCTGCATTGTTTCGCGCTGAAACGGCTGGACCACAATCTCGATACGGTAGGGCGGGTGAAAGTCGGCTATGTCCCGCACGATGCCCTGACATCGGTGATGGTCGATGATCCGCATCTGACGCGCATCCTGTGGGCGTCCAGCCTGCTCGACGCGGCGATGCATCGCGAATGGATCATGAAACTGGAACAGCTGACCACGCCGAAGCGGCTGGCGCATATTTTCGCGGAAATTGGCTATCGCCTCGAACTGGTGGGTTTGGGCGATGAAGACGGGTTCGACACGGATCTCCGCCAGAATGCGCTTGCGGATATGGCCGGGGCGACGCCGGTGCATATCAATCGCGCGCTGAAAATCCTGCGAACCGACGGCATCGCGGATTTCCGGCGGGGCCGCATCGATATTCCCGACATACCCCGTCTATACGCGTACGCATCCTTCACCAGCGACTATCTCCATGCCGAAGGGGATTTTGCCTTGGACAATGACTTTGCGATGGACGATCCAACTCTCTCGCCATGACGCCGCGTTTTGTTTTCATCGCCGGATTGCACCGCACGGGCACCAGCCTGCTGGCCGGCCTGCTGGCGCAGCATGATGCGATCGGCGCGATCGATGGCGCACCGGTGCCGGAACAGGAAGGCTGCTATCTCCAGGGGGCCATTCCGCACACCGCACGGCATGGCATTCCCGGCCGGTTCGCTACAGATCCGATGGAGCATTACACCGAAGCGCATGCGCTCAACACCATGGAAACGCGCGATCGCATCCGCAGCGACTGGTGTGGCTGGTTCGACCAGGCGAAACCATGGCACCTGGAGAAATCGCCGGTCAATCTTACGCGTATGCGCCTGTTGCAGGCCTTGTTCCCGCTGGCGAAATTCGTCGTCATCCTGCGCCATCCGCAATATATGGCGGCGGCGCTGCGCAAGTGGAGCGAACGGGATGCCGCCGCCCTGACGGCGTATGGCGTGGCGGCCTACGATATCATGGCCGGCGATTTGCCCTATATCCATTCGCATCTGGTGATTCGCTACGAAGATCTGGTGCGGCGGCCGGAGCAACACATGGCCGCGATCCATACCTTCCTCGATCTGCCGCCGCAACGCGTGCGCCATGACTGCCGCGATGGAAACGCCGATTACGAACGCCCCGGACCGGGGGAGGTCGGGGGGGCCGTCGAAGCGATGGCGCGGTGGGGTTACGGGGCGGAAGGTGTTGTCGGGATCTTCGAACCGATCGTCGCCGATCCGTTGCGGCATATTGCGAACGACACGCGCGCAGCATTCATTTCCCGTGAAAAAATCGGCGGGAATTAACATTGATCACTGGATTTGCCCGGTCGCTGGCTTACTGCCGCGCTATGCTGTCCGACCAAGACCCATCGACGACAAGGCCCAGCCGCACGACCGACGATTTTCTCGCCGGTCGATTGCGGCATCTTCTGTCGGAAAGCGATCAGGATTACATCGAAGGGTTGGTCGACGATGTGGTCGAACATCCCGGCGGCACTTGTCTGGTCGAACGTGGCACGCGGATCGATCGCAGCATGATGTTGCTGGAAGGGTTCGTTTTCCGCACCACGACGAGCCACGATCGGCGGTTCATCGTCGGCTTCCATACCCCGGGCGATTTCTTCGATCTGCATGGCTTCGCGCTGAAGCGGCTGGATCATAATGTCGTGTCGTCGGGGCCGGTGAAGATTGCCCAGGTCAGCCACCGCAACCTGCAATCGCTGCTGCGCGAACAGCCGCGAATCGCCCGTGCCCTGTGGTTCGCGACGCTGCTGGATGCGTCGATCCATCGCAAATGGATCCAGATCCTGCAGCAGCTGGACGCGCCGCAACGCATCGCGCATCATTACGCCGAATTGCAGACCCGCCTCGCGCTGACCGGTCGCGAAACCCGGCGGGCGCTGCGTACCCCGTTCACTCAGTTCGATCTGGCCGATATGTGCGGGGTCAGTGCGGTTCATGCCAACCGCGCGGTCGGCAAGCTGCGCGATCTCGGCCTGGCGGAAATCCGCCGCGGCGATTTATATACCGACGATTGGGACGCGCTCAAATCCTACGCTTCGTTCGACGCAAGCTATCTGTATGGCGACGGTCCTTTGGCGCTGAAAGAGGCCCTGTGGGATTGATGCCGATCAGTCGATTATCGTATAATCGATCGGTTTGAAGCTGCCGCCGTTGCTCGCATAGGCCGAACATGCTGTCAGCCCGATGATCAGATCCATTTCCGCGCGTAGATCGATATGATCGCCAGCCTTGCTGGCCGGCGGATCGACCCGCAGCGTGCCCTTGGCATCGATTGGCACATTCATGAATATATTGAACGCTGTAGGGATCGCATCGGGGGTTACACCGTAAGGCTCCAACGCTTCGGCGAGGTTGCCGAAACAGCCGCGATGGACGGGCTTGTCGGGATAGAAATGGCGGAACGTATCGACACTGCAGGGGGTCAGCAAGAAATCGTGCCGCCCAACGCTGTCCTGCGTAATCGTCAGCATCGGATGGGAGCGGTTCGACCAAAGCCGATGCCCCGTCGTCAGATGAATGGTTTCCTCGTAATCGAATGTCCGGCCGTTGGAAATGACTTCGCCCACGTCGCCCCGCGCATAGGCCACCAGATCGGATACCTGCGTGCCTTCGGGATCGATCACGCGCAAAGTCTGCCCCGCCATCAGTTCGAAAGCGACACCGGTGCGGGGGGCGATCCGTTGCATTAATCGTCCTTTGTCGAACCGTCGCCCATCGGGCAACCGCGCCCGCTTCGGGGATCGGTGAAGGGCGCCTGCCAGGCATCGTCCACCACACGCCCGCTATATTGCCGGGCCTCGCTGCTTTCGCCGTGCCGTGCGAGCATCGGGTTGAGCGAACCGGCCAGGGCGACGTCGCGGTCCAGGATCGCTTCCCGCATACGCTCGTATCGCCCCTTTTCGCGCAGACGTTCGAACTGTTCGTGCAGGTTGAAAATCATGGTTGGATAAGCAAACCGTCGCGCGGGCCGCGATGCGCCGGGGTGCAGGCCGACGACGAAATAGGCTTCCCCGCCGAAACTCAACGAAAAATGCGGATCGTTTGGATCGGGGCTGACATCGGGATCGTAATCCTGCCCCAACCAATGGTCCTTATCCGCCAGCGACTGGATGCGGGCCCACATCGCCGTCTCGAATGTCGGTTCGTCCAGCTCCTCCGGCCCGGCGAACACGATGGCGAGACTGCGCAACTTTTCGGGGTCTTCGCGGCTTTCCCGCGACCAGTCGAGCAGGCGGCGATGAATGCGAAGATCGTCCCATCCGCTGTCGATCCGGCTGGCAACCAGAATTTCCAGCGTATTACGGGCGAGCGCCGATTTCGCGCCGACACAGGGAAAGCCATCCTCCGCGATCCATGTGCGCAGCATGCCGCCGATGTCTTCGGCTTCCGATTGATCGATCTGCATGGTCTGTACCCCCATGAAACGCGTGTCCTTTTGCCCTGTGCCGCATCAATCGCCGGATGCGCGCCATGCTCCCAAACCGATAAATGTGAATCGTCCATAGGGGCCGTTTGTTCGCAATCGCACAAAAGGGGAGCCAAAAGCGGCTGGAATGCCTATATGCACATCACCGACCGCGCGAACCTTTGGCGCGCCCCCATCCCGTTCCGCGAGTAATCATGACCATTCCCGACCTGCCGCCCGTCCTTGGCGAGGCATTGACCCATCGCGGTTACGATGCACTCACCTCCGTTCAATCCGCCGTTATCGCGGACGATGCGGTGGGGCGCGACTTGATCGTGTCGGCGCAGACCGGTTCGGGCAAGACCGTGGCGTTCGGGCTCACCATGGCGAACCAGCTGCTGGGCGATGACGGCAAGGTCGCGTATGGCATCGCCCCGCTGGCACTGGTGATCGCACCGACGCGCGAATTGGCGTTGCAGGTCAGTCGCGAATTGGGCTGGCTGTATGCAGGCGCGGGCGCGCGCATCGCGACGTGCGTCGGCGGAATGGACGCATCCAAGGAACGGCGCAATCTGCGCGCCGGGGCGCAGATCGTGGTCGGCACGCCGGGCCGTTTGCGCGACCATCTGGAACGCGGCGCGCTCGATCTCTCGGCGCTGAAAGTCGCGGTGCTGGACGAGGCGGACGAGATGCTCGACATGGGCTTCCGCGACGATCTGGAGGAAATCCTCGATGCGACGCCCGATGGCCGGCGTACGCTGTTGTTTTCGGCCACCATACCCAAACCGATCATGGCGCTGGCGAAGCGGTATCAGACCGACGCGCTGCGCATTTCCACTGTCGGCGACGATCGCGGGCATGGCGACATCACCTATCAGGCGGTGACCATTCCCCCATCGGAAACCGAAAATGCGGTCGTCAATCTGCTGCGTTTTCATGAAGCCGAAACGGCGATTGCTTTCTGTGCGACACGCGATGCCGTGCGGCGGCTTCATGCGACGTTGCAGGAACGCGGCTTCGCGGTAGTGGCGTTGTCGGGCGAGCATTCGCAGCAGGAACGCAACCAGGCGATGCAGGCGCTGCGCGACCGGCGCGCGCGGGTCTGCGTGGCGACCGATGTAGCCGCGCGCGGGATCGATTTGCCCTCGCTCAGCCTCGTGATCCATGTCGAAGTGCCGCGCGATGCGGAGGCGTTGCAGCACCGATCGGGCCGCACGGGACGCGCGGGAAAGAAGGGCACGGCGGTTCTGCTGGTCCCCTATCCCCGCCGCCGCCGCGTGGAATCCATGCTGCGCGGCGCGAAGATCAACGCGGACTGGATCGATGCGCCAACGCCCGAAGCCATCCGCGCGCAGGATCGCGAGCGATTGCTCGAAACGCTGATGGAACCGGTGGAGGCCGACGAGGAAGACCGCGCGCTGGCCCGCCGCCTGATGGAAGACCGTTCGGCCGAAGACATCGCCGTCGCGTTGGTCCAGTCGCATCGCGCGAAAATGCCGCAGCCCGAAGAAATGATCGCCAATACACCTCAGGCGCGCAAGGATGCACAGAAGGAACGGCACCGCCCCGGCTTCGAGGATACCGTGTGGTTCCGCATGGATATCGGACGCCGCCACAACGCCGATCCGCGCTGGTTGCTGCCGCTGCTGTGCCGCCGCGGCCACATCACCCGCAACGAAGTGGGCGCGATCCGCATCGGCGGGAACGAGACGTTCTTTCAGGTGCCAACCAACATTGCCGCCAAGTTCGAAGATGCGGTGAAGCGCACCGCCGCTTCCGAGGATGACGACCGCCCTGTGCTGATCGAGAAATCGGAAGGCGGCCCGCGCGAACAGGCGCGGCACA
>JBASAR010000284.1:0-9913 GCA_049650705.1 Pontixanthobacter sp.
AGCTGAAGAAAAATGATCCGATGCTGAAACGGATCGACCTCGCCTATGCGCTCAACGCCCACATGGCGCAGGGGCTGACCTCCGATCGGGGAATTGCGGTCATGGATAGCCGGGAGCGCAACCTCTCTAACCAGAAGACCTTTTTGGTGACCATCACGCGATTGCGCGATCACCTGACGCTGGTTCTGGACAATTCGCAGAAGCTTGGCACGGCGGTGGCTCGCCATAGGGGGGAGAAGTCCTCGGCACTGGAGGTAACCGAACGACTTCGATCTTCAGCTGCAAGAGGAACAGGGCACGATCACGTGCAGCCCGATCCCAAGCGAGAAGAGAAGGAGCTTACGCCGAACAAGAGCAAGGCGCTGGATCTTGGGATTTGAATAGCTGGTTTGCGCTCCAATTTCGGACAATCATCGGATCACATTTTATTCCTGAAAGCAGTCGTTCAATAGGGCGCCGAGCGGGTCCCATAGATGCACTGGCATAATATCGCGCTCTATGGCCGACGAATCTCAGCAGACTTTACGGACACGAAGCCTTATGCCTTAAGTTGGACTGGCACCGTGAGAGACTGGTACAATTCGATGTCGGCAGCATGTCTTAGCTGCACGCACAGTGTGAACCGCTGTGTCTCTATTTCTTTTGGAGCCCACCGACGACGACACCAAACAGCGACGTAGTACTTGTCGCCATATTTCGACATATCGCGAGCGGCGCGGAACGATGCACATTGCAAAGTGCCCTTTTCCCGCAACTGTGGACCTGGGAACGTGTCGCAGTTGAACCGAGCTGGAAACTCCGGCGGATCCCCGTCAGCTTCTTCCCATTTGCGGAACTTGTCGAAGACAGCTTTTTCATTTGTCCCGCGCAATAGGCGCCAGCCCATGGTCGCTCCTAGGTAGTCGGCGCGGGTGCGCCTCGTCGGCGCGTCAAACGCGAGCGACACCTTGATCTCTCGGTTGCCCTTGGTGGTTTGGAAGATGTCCGGAATTGGCAGCTCGTAGACTGCGAAACGATCTAGCGCGAGTTCGTCGTTAACATAGAGCACAACTCTGCTGTTGTCCGATGTCGCGGCGTTCTCAACGCTCGCAACGCCGTGCCCGGACACCATCAGCGGCGCAGTTTTGTCTATTGATGCTAGCAGCTCGTAAGCGGGCTCGGTAAGGTCAGCCGAGAGAGCAAGCATGGCTCGCAAAAACGATGCGGGTGCGTCAGGATAAGCGGCAAGCAAGGATGCAGCCTTGTGAGCCACTATGGGCGCAGCAAACGAGGTGCCTGAGCGTGTCCGAAACAAGCGAGTAATCGGCTCGTGATGGAAGGCCCAAATGCCTGCGGACGTTTTAGAGCCACCGCTGACCACCTTCGAAGTTGGACCATCCCATACCGCGTTGCCCCCGTAATCGACCAGATCGGGTTTGATCATTCCGCGAATGCCCGGTCCAGACCGAGTAAATGGACTGGGAGCTCCCGCGTCACAAATCGGTCGAACTCCGGCTAGCTCCTCATCCTCGCTTTCTAATCCGTTCGCGTGAGCAAGCGAGCCAACTGTAAGAACGTTAGCTGCTGTTGCTGGATCTAGTATCCTCGAGCCAGCATCAAGCAGATAACTGGGATACTCTTTGAGGATGTTTTCGCCCAATGATGAGACAACCGTTTTTTGGTTGCCGGTCGAGACAACAAATAGAATATCGAGATTGCGCGCCAACCGATCTAGCGTTGCGGCCCAAGGCCCAGCCCGTCCATCCGCGTAGACCAAATTCGGATCGCCCAATGAGATGTTGAAGATCCTACAGCCGTAGTCAGCATGAAGCTTCTCGACTGCCTCTTCCATCACTTCAGGGACTGTAACATCTTTCGGAAACTCACCCGCGGCGTCAACAACGCGAGCACTGCTCACCCAAAATTGAGCGTCGAAATCAGGTATCTCCGCCCTACCATAGACGTCGCCATAAACAGCAAGCGAGGCCACTGACGTGCCGTGTCCATTCTCGTCAGCATGCGACCAACCGGCACAGGTCGAGATCGCGGACTGTTCGGCATAGGCTAGTAGTGGGTGGCCGAAGTTGACGCCGCTATCGATGATGCCAATGGCGACGGCAGCATCCTTAGGTCCGTTACCAGCCTCAAGATCCTCAAATGTAATCTGGCCAAGATCGTCAAAGCTGAGATCTGGCTTCGGAGGGCGCTCGATATTTGCGACCTCAGGGAGTAGGAGGGCTTCTTTGATGGCCGCTCCGGTTGCTTCAACACGACACAGTAAAAGACGATCGCCAATGTAGGTGTTCAGGATCGCACCATCTTTTTCTTTCAGACAGATCTCGAGGCGGTGTACGAAAATTTCGGACTCGAACACCTCGCCTGGATGGAAGAGTTCGATGTCCAACACATAGATCTTGTCATAGTCAAAATCGCTGGACGTGGTGATGCCGAGGGAAGCGAGGCTATCACCGACCCTGTCGTCTGGGCCAGCTGCTCCGACGCTGTCGATAGCTTCGACGAGTCCAGCATATTTGTGCCCTTTCTGGCCGGGAGGAGGATCCGCTAAATAAGCCTCCACCCGCGCTTGGAATTCGCCCAACTCGCGATCTGTAGCGAATAGCAGCAGTGTCCGGTTTTGATCCTCGGAGAGCACATGCAATCCAAGGCGCTCCCAAGTTGACTCGTCAACGATGCCCGACATCTCAATTCGAACGATAAGGGATGGATCAATTCCATCGATGGCCGGCAGCTCTTCCTGAGCTTTTAGCACCGCTTCAATTTCGCCCCTGATCTTTGGGCCGTGCTTGCTGGGGGTTCGATCAGATCCACCTGGAAAGCCACCCTGCTTTCGGCGTTCAAGTTCGCCCTCAAGGCGTCTTAGCGGGAGATGTTCGTGTTCAGCCATGTGCGGAATTGTTCCAGCGTTATCAGCGGATCAGCGCAATATACGGCCTTCAATTTTTGCACGTTTTTGTTCGTGAGCCAGCGCCGATTTGAAGGCCTGTTCTGAGATGCTTTCTGTATGCGCCAAGATTGATGTACGAATAGCACTCAAGCAGGTTCTCTCAACTTGCGCATATGACATTCCAACGAACTGATCAGCGTAACCTGAGAGATCAAACTCCGCAGGGAAGTTCCGCGTCTTAATTTTCAGCAAGCGCCGCACTTGCGTTTTGGTTGGCTTTTCGAATTCAACAACCTCATCGAAACGTCGCCAAATCGCGCGATCAACTGTCTCCTCCAAATTTGTTGCCGCGATCAGGATGCTGCGACTTTCAAATTCATCGATCATCATAAGCAAGCTATTTACAACTCGCCGAATTTCGTTGTGCTCATTCGTGTCACTTCGCGCGCGTGCAAGGGCGTCAAACTCATCCAAGAATAAAACCATGGACTTTTCCTTCGCAGCGTCGAAGATCTTTCGCAGATTACTCGCTGTCTCGCCTAAATGAGAAGCGATTATCGCGTCGAGCCGCGCAACAACCAGGGGCAGATGCAGCTCAGAAGCCATGACCTCTGCGCACATCGTTTTCCCGCAGCCTGGAGGACCGCAAAACAGAAGCTTTGATCGGACCTTCAGACCATGACGCCTGACCTCGTCGCCGCGCCTAAATTCGTTTGCCGCACCCGAAAGTGTGTCCATCGCATCTTTGCTCAAGATTAGATCGGATGCCGGGCGAACTGGGGAGGAGATCTCCACTAGGTCGCCAAAGCCCTGACGTGAGGCGACAGCTTGTGTCAGCCTGTTGCTTCGGGGTATTTTTTGCTTTTTCTCTTCGGAAATGCCGTCGTCTTCTGCGCCCGCAAGAAAAGAAATTCCGCGCGCCGCCGAGGCCCTGGGGTCAGTGAGGAACTCTTTTCGGGCGACCTTCTGAGATTCCGGCTTAGGGTTAGATTTCATTGTGCGATCTTCTCGCTTACTTTCCCCATCCGCAGATGATGTGATTTCCCCGCCCCCGTAAAACATATGCTCTCCGACCCAATCCGATTGATCCTTAACGCATTCCGTTGGGGAGGGGAAGGCGGAGCCTGTCGCCCTAAAAACGGTACGTCCAAACCAAATGCATCACCAAAGGTCTGTTATTCGATTTACAAAGCCAAGAGCAGACGGTCAGCTTCCGGCTCAAAAGCTGTCAGCCCGTTGTTGGCGAAAGCTGCCGGTCAGCTACGCGCCCTCAGGTCGGACATTGAATTCGATCGAATCGAACTCTCAAAGCAGCCGTTGCATGCCGCGCGCCTTCCATACGAAGGATGCAAGATTGTATCATGGGTCGGAATGGGGCTTAAGGGAACAATTACTGCGCTTCGAACCTGTCGAAAGTATCCTCGATCAGCTCTTCTTCATGGTTCCAAGAGGACTGTCGCTCGAACTGTAACAGCGTGAGTTCCTGATCATATCGATCCGAGCGCAAGCACATTTCGACAACCGGTTCGGGAAACCAGACTCCTCTGTCTTGCGGAATGCCGACCTTCGCTTCCTCCGAAAACGAGCGCGTCACCGCGGTCGCCAGTGCGGGCAACTGGAAAACTTCGTTCTTCGTGCGTAGGAACCTTCCCGACCGGAATGCCGCCTTGCTCGATTTGGCCCAATGCGCGAAGCCTTCGTTCGAAACCACGAGCATCGCTCGGGTCTCGGTGTATTCAAGCCAACGCAGGATAACTGCGGTCAGGGAGACGCCGTAACGCTGCGCGAGCTCGCTCAACGCCGAGAAATTCGGTCGCGCCTTCGCGGGTATCTGCGAGCGGAAATCGTGTAATGGCATCAGAATGTCGGCGGCGAAGATATCAGCTTCCTCCTCGATCCCGCTTCCTCCGCGTTGAACGACCGCTTCTTCGTCACAGTAGATCGCATGATCGAACTCGGGATCGTTCTCGATGGTGGCGCGATGAAGTACAAAATGGCCGAATTCGTGCCCGATAGTGAACGCCCGCCTGCCTTCCGACTGTCCGCGATTGTACATGATCGCCCACTGGCGGGGAGCACCGTCGCTGCAAACAAGGGCGCCGACACATCCCTGGATATCCGCTTCTTCCACACAGTGGATGGGTCCGTCCGGCGCGACGTTCCGCGAATACTCCATGGCAAGCTCGGCGACGTCCACCGGAGCGCGATCGAACCGATCCGCTCCAAGGACGGCATCGAGCATCTTCGTGATCCGCGCCGCTTCTCTTCGAGGACGCGCCGGCGCAGCGCTCATCATGTATTTTTCTTAGCTCCCAAGATCTTGGCCATGTCCCGCAGCTGCCGACGGGTTTCGGGAGGCAGCCCGCTATAAGACCGAAAGAACGCCTTATCCTCAGCCATCTGAAGGGTTTGATCGTCACTGCCGAGAAGATAATCCAACGTGACCTCGAGAGCCTGAGCGATGATGGCCAATTTTTCCGCCGACGGGCGAGGAGGATTCTTGTTTTCCAGCTCCCAGATATAACTCTTCGACGATGATGTCGCCTGTGCCAACTCGTCGAGCGTAAGGTCGAGGGCGAGCCGGCGCTCTTTGATTCGGTCGCCGAATGTAATTGCCATAACAGGTCCTTGAGCTGTTCGGAGTAGCACAACACTACGACCCTTGACACCGAATGGCAAGACACTTACCTGTGTTCGGAGTAGCGATATATAGAGTATTTGTTTTGAGAACATGGATTGCAATCGATCGGAGGTTTCAGTGAACGCGCCATTTCAGCCTCAAGGGCGTAATCCCTTCGACGATCCGCTCGATCGGATACTAGCGGAAATCGCGCTTAGTGCGCAGCTTCCGCCCTCGCTGCACCGCCAGGCAGGAGACCGATACGGGGCCGTCCGAAAGCATCTGGAGGCGGACCCGATGTTCGAAGGCCAGATAGAGCACTTCTATCCGCAGGGCTCCATGGCAATCGACGCGACCATTTCGAACCGCGGTACGGACGACGAGTACGACCTCGACATCATAGCCCAGCTCGGCGGTCGCTTCCGCGCGATGGATCCGCTCTCGATCTTGCTCGAACTTGAGCGCGCCCTTTCCGATTATCCTGTGCAGAAGGTGGTGCGCCAAACGCGGTGCGTCACGCTCTATTACGCCGACCGGATGCACCTCGACGTAACCCCGGCATTGCGGGTCTACGGCACCCTGGATCGCGAAAGCCTGATCACTCATGCCAAGGGTCCCAAAACGTCTGCCGACGATCGCTTCGTCGACATGAACGCCTACGGGTTCGCGCAATGGTACAGTGCCCGCACACCGCTAGAACTTCGCATGGCGAAAGCCATGCACGAGCACTGGCTTCGTCTCGAGAAGAACACGGTGCGTGCCGATGCCGAGGTCGATGAGGTACCCGATCAATGCGACTTCATCGTCAAAAATACAGCGACGCTGGCGCTGCAATTGCTGAAGCGGTTCCGCAACATTCGGTATGCGACCTACGATGGCCGCATACCGCCGTCGGTGATGCTGTCTTATTACGCTGGCATGGCCGCCAGGCCCGACATGACCCTGTCGGATATGCTCATCCGCCAAGCCAAATGGATCATCGGCGAGATCGAGGCCGCGAGCCGCTACTCTTGCAAGCTGCATGTCGCCAATCCCGTCTGCGGCGACGACGTCTTCACCGATCGTTGGCCCGTCAGCATCGCGCAACAGGATGAGTTCGCGGGATATCTCAAGGACCTCGTCGCCGGACTGGAATCCGTGAAGCGCGGCGACCTCTTCGCAGATCGCCTCATGGAATGGCTACGCAGCCGATTTGGCGATCGGGTCGTGACCAAGGCAGCGGATCGGATGGCGGACGAGATTGGCGGCAGCGTCCAGGCCGCTGAGCAGCGGTACACCAAGAAAGGCGGCCTGCTCTTCCCGACGGCTGGAGTCAGCGCAGTGGCCGCCAGCCCCGTCATCGTCAAGCCGCACAGCTTCTACGGCCTGCCGATCCGATGAACGATCGCGTGCTAGCCATCGATGATCAGCGTGATCGCATGAAAGCGGCATGGCCCATGTTTGCCGTCCGCGCCCTGGACCGGTCGACCCAGTCGGCGCGCTGGATCGGTGAGGTTCGGCCGCAATTCGCGCGGTTCACATTGGAAATTCGCTATCGACTGGGCAGCTTCCCCGACGTGCGAGTACTCCGACCGGCCTTGGTCCGCCTTCCCGACAACATCGAAGGCCAGCTTCCGCACGTTTATCCGCCCGCAGACGATCCGACCCTTTGCCTTTTCGATCCGGCGCTCAATCAGTGGAGCCCTTCGATGTCTCTCTCGGACACGACGGTGCCGTGGGCGTTCGGCTGGATCGCCTGCTACGAGATGTGGCTCATGACCGGCCGCTGGACCGGAGGCGGACGGCACGGCAGCGCGGTCCCCGATCTGGACGCAGCTTGATGTACGTTCCGCCTCGCAGGTCGGAAGGGACCATAGAGCATGCGCGGGTCAAGCAGCCTTGGCCGAAGGATCGCCTCTTTCGTATCCTATCGATTGACGGTGGCGGTATCCGGGGCGTATTTCCCGCCGCATACCTCGCTGAACTCGAACGACGGTTTCTGGGCGGTGAGCCGGTCGGTCGCTATTTCGATATGGTGGCAGGCACGTCCACGGGCGGTATCATAGCCCTTGCCCTAGCCAGCGGCATGAGCGCCGCCGGGGCACTTCAAATTTACGTCGAGCGGGGTGAAAAGATCTTCCCGACACTCTCGGGTTGGCGCAACTGGAGGAGGATGCTTCGCTGGATCTGGCGCCCCAAGCATGACCCGACAGTTTTGAAGACCGAATTGCTCAAGGTGTTCGGTGACAAGCTGCTCGATGACGCCAGCATCAGGCTGGTTGTGCCTAGCTTCGAAGGGCGTCACGGCGAACCGATTCTTTATAAGACGCCTCATCATCCAGACTACCAGAAGGATCGACACCGCAAGTTCGCGCATGTGGCTCTTCATACTACCGCAGCGCCCTCCTATTATCCCGGTGTAGAAGATGACGGCTACGTAATGATCGACGGCGGTGTTTGGGCGAACAATCCGGTTATGAACGCGGTCATCGATGTCCTGGCCTGCTACGACGTGCCAAGAGAGAATATCCGGGTTCTGAGCATCGGAACCGGCGATGGTACCTTCACGGTGTCAGACGCAGCGCGCAATGGCGGGGCTCGGCACTGGGCGTTCCTGCGTACATTCACCGCCGCTGCACGCGCGCAATCGCTCAACGCACTCGGACAATCTTATCTTCTGATCGGCAAGCCGAACGTGGTGAGGATCGATCCGCCGGAATCGGAACGACCTATCGCGCTCGATGACGTGCAGCGCGCCTTGCAGGAATTACCTGGCGTTGCGAGCAGTTTGGCCGAAAGCTCTGGAAATCATATTGCAGATATGTTGTTTCAGGATCATGCCGACCCGTTTATTTGTGCACCGTTGCTGAGAAAGAGGGGCGGGGTGAAATGAAGCGATTGGCAGTATTCCTCGATGGAACATGGAACGAAGGCAACGACAATACCAACGTATGGCGCAGTCATGCCCTCTGCGATGCCAGCGACGGCGACGGGGTGGAGCAGCTTGCCTATTATGACATAGGTGTAAATGGCTTCTTTGGCGGAACATTCGGTCGTGGATTGGTCGATAACGTCCTCCAAGCTTATGAATGGCTGATTGGCAATTACGCGCCAGGAGACCAACTGTACCTTTTTGGATTCAGCCGCGGGGCCTATACGGCTCGCAGCCTTGCCGGACTGATAGGAAAATACGGCCTACTCCTGCCAGGATCCCCGATCAGCACCAAACAGATCCTTGCGCGCTATAAGCGCGCAGAAGACACCACCATTTACAAATTGCTAGACCCTGATGACGAAGCGGAACGACACGCCGCAGGGACAGGCATCAGCACCGAAGAACGTCTCCTTCAGAAATATTCGCAGCGTGTTCCGATTCAGATGGTGGGCGTCTGGGATACCGTCGGATCACTCGGTATCCCCGCCTTTGGTATCAAGGGTGTATCGCGCAAAACCCTCAATTGGTTGCATACTGGAATGCGCCAATGCATCCGTCACGGCTTCCACGCATTAGCAATTGACGAGCACCGAAAATCATTCATTCCGACGTTATGGACGTATCGTGAAGGTATCAAGGCGAAGCCGAGGCCGTTGTCCAGCGTTGAGCAGCGATGGTTCTCAGGCGCTCATGCCAACGTCGGCGGTGGCTACTCTCAGGACTTCCTTGCCCAGCCCCCACTTCAATGGCTGATCGGGAAAGCGCAAGAGCTTGGGTTGAAAATGCGCTACGGCGTCGAGATCGACGGGGACATCCACGGAAGCGACATCATGGATTCGCACGGCGAATTTTTGTGGGGTGCCTATAAGCGGTTTTCCAAACCACATCATCGCATCATTGGTGCCGCGCCCATGACTGACGAACTGGGTAACACTCATCATACCATCAACGAAACGATTGACGTCAGTGTGTTCGACAGGTGGCGAGTAAGGTCAGACTATAGGCCGCATTCCATAAGCGAATGGGCGCGGGTTCGTGGCATTGAGCCTGCTGAGATCACCACGGCGGTACAAATTGATGGCACGGCGATCTGATAATACTGGGACCATGGCCGCTAGGGCAAAATCGGAACTCACAAAAGCACCGTCGACGAATTACCAATCGCGCCCGTCCAGCCTTTGGCTGGCCAAGGGTGGGTGAGTACAGAAAGAGAATGGCCGCTTCAGCGGCATTCATTTATCAAGCAGACTGTCAGGCATCGGCCCAATCCCTGTCTCTACACCCACGGCGGGGAGATAATTGCTTTCTGTTTGGTCGACTAATTTGGTCGACCGAAAGAATGGTTTTTCGTAGGTCTAGCTAATGAGTCCACGTAAATTCATCACGAAATGGAGCGAAAGCACGCTCGGCGAGCGCCAGGCTGCACAGTCGCATTTCCTCGATCTGTGCCGCCTGCTCGAAGTGGATAGCCCAGCCGAAGCCGACACCAGTGGCG
>JBASAR010000285.1:0-6073 GCA_049650705.1 Pontixanthobacter sp.
TTTCCAGCCAGTTCAGTCAGCTGTTCGACCGTATCTTCGACCAGTTTCGCGTCGTAGTCATTGCCTTCCTTCATCGGCAGACGCAGCGCGAGACTGTCGGCATCGAAATCGCGTATCTGGCTTTCGACCAGCACGTCGCCGAATTTGTACCGTTCGCCTTCCTCCACCACATAGGTGATGATGAAATCCTTCTTATCCGGCGTCAGTTCGGCAACGGCGGACACAACGCGAAAATCGGCATAGCCGTTGGTCAGGTAGAACTGGCGTAATTTCTGTTGATCGAACGCCAGCCGGTCGGGATCGTAGCTGGTGTTGGAGCTGAAGAAGCTGGTCAACCGCGCCTGTTTCGTGACCATCTCGCTGCGCAATTCGCCATCCGAAAACACATCGTTGCCGATGATGTTGATCTGGCGAACCTTGGATTTCGGCCCTTCGGAAATTTCGTAGACGACATCGACGCGGTTCTGGCTCAACTCCACGATCTTCGGCTCGACCACGGCGGCAAAACGTCCCTGCCGCTTGTACAGTTCAACGATGCGGGCCGTGTCGGCGCGCACTTTGGACCGGGTGAAGATCTGGCGCGGCGAGAGCTTGATTTCCGGCAGGATCTTGTCGTTCTTGAGCCGCTTGTTCCCTTCCAGGATAATGCGGTTGACGACCGGGTTCTCGATCACCTCGATCACGACGTTGCCGTTATCGTTGCGCAGGGTGGCGTTGGCGAACAGTTCGGTCGCGTACAGCTCCTTGATCGCCTGGTCGGCGGCGGCCTGCGTATATTCCTGCCCCGTGCGCAGGGTTATGTAGCTAATGATGGTATTGGGTTCCAGGCGTTCGGAACCGACGATGGAGATCGACCGGATCGACTGGCCCTGCGAGGTCGCCGGTTCGGCCGCGGCGGGCTGTTGGGCTTCATCGGCATCCTGCGCCGCGGCGATGCCCGGCAAACCGCCCAGCATCGTTCCTGCGAGCAGCGAAACCGCCAACCGGCGCCCCGTCATCGAAGCCAAAATACGTCCATTCATAGACACGGGTGTCCCGTCCATTAGATTTCCGTTCGCTGCCCCGCCCGACGATGGTCGGGCCTTCCAGCGGATCGTGCCGCCCTCTGCCCGAAGCCATGCCCCCGATCAAGCGGTGTGCGAACCCATTCCCCCGGCGTAGTCTAATTCCCGTTCAACTGCCGAATATAGGCAGCGAGACGATATCGTTGACGGTCACGAACAGCATCAGCATCAGCACCAGCGCGACCCCGGCGCGATAGGCGTATTCCGTACCGCGCGGCCCGATCGGCTTCCGGCGAACGGCCTCCGCCGCGTAGAACGCCAGATGTCCCCCGTCGAGCGCGGGAATTGGCAGCAGGTTGATGAATGCCAAGTTAAGCGAGATCGCGGCTGCGAACCAGACGAAGGATGCGAAGCCCAGGCTCAGCTGCTCGCCAGAAAACTTGGCGATCTTGAACGGGCCGCCAAGTTCCTTCACCGAACGGTCGCCGGACACGATCTGGACGATGCCGGTGATCATCATGTCGAAGATGTCGATGCACTGGCGGAAACCCAGCGCGATCGCCGTGAACGGGCCGACCGGTTCGAACGCCATTTCCGTCGCGCGGCTTTCGATCCCGATCAGCCCGACGGTGGATTCATTGCCGAACCGGTCCGTAACGGCAAAACTGCGAGTGGTGACGGGGATGGTGCGTTCGGTGCCACCGCGTTCGACCGCAATGTCCAGCGTGGCATTGGGTTGCAGACTGATGGTGCGCTGGACCGTGCGATAATCCGGCATCGGTTCCCCATCGATGGCGACGATGCGGTCGCCCACTTCGATCCCCGCAGCGCGCGCCGGTGACGAATCCATGAATTTGACGACGACGTTTTCATCCTGCGGCGACACCGCCACCGGCGTTCCGTATGCCAGATTGAAACCGGCGAAGATCAGTACCGCGACGATCAGATTGGTCGCCGGCCCGGCCGCCACGATCAGCGCGCGCTGCCACAGGGTCGCCTGCTGAAAACTGCCGTCGCGCTGTTCAGGCGTCAGGTCGCGGCGCGCCTTCGCATCGGGGATGCTGGCGGGGTTCATGTCGCCCTTGAACTGGACATAGCCCCCCAGGGGCAGGGCCGACAGTTTCCAGCGGGTGCCGTTGGCGTCCGTCCGTCCGGCGATCTCCTTACCGAAGCCGACCGAAAACGCATCCGCCTTCACCCCGAACAGCCGACCGACCAGATAATGGCCAAGCTCGTGCAGGGTCACCAACGGACCGAGCACCAGCAAAAAGCCCGCGATCATCATCCAGATCGGCACGGATTGAAACATGTCAGGCGTTCTCCAATATGCGGCGGGCCTGCGAACGGGCCGATGCGTCGAGCGCCAGCACTTCGTCCAGCGATGTCGGTCGGGGGACACCGCTGCCGCGATCCAGCGTTTCGGCGACCACTGCGGTGATCCGGGTGAACGCGATCTGACCGGACAGAAATGCCGCGACCGCGATTTCGTTGGCGGCATTGAGTGTGGCCGGCGCCGCCCCACCCTCCGCAATCGCTTCGCGTGCCAGCCGGGTCGCGGGGAACCGGTCCTCGTCCGGCGCGAAGAAGGACAATTCGCCGATCGCAGGCAAGTCCAGGGGTTCGCAGCCCGTTTCCATCCGCGCGGGATAGGCAAGGCAGGACGCGATCGGCACTTTCATATCGGACGGGCCGAGCTGCGCCAGGGTGGACCCGTCGCGATATTCGACCATCGAATGCACCACGCTCTGCGGGTGGACCACGATGCGTAGACGGTCGAGGCCGACGGGGAACAGATGGTGCGCCTCGATGAACTCCAGCCCCTTGTTCATCATCGTCGCGCTGTCGACGCTGATCTTCGCGCCCATATCCCAATTGGGGTGCGCAACCGCCTGTTCCGGAGTTGCCGCGTCCAGCTGCGCGTGGCTCCATTCGCGCAGCGGTCCGCCGCTAGCGGTTAGGGTGATCCACCGTACATCGGCGATGTCGCCTCCTTCGAGGCATTGGAAAATCGCATTATGTTCGCTGTCGACCGGTAGCAGCACGGCATCGTGGCGCTTTACGGCGGCGGTCATGACCTCGCCCGCGGAGACCAGCGCCTCCTTGTTGGCGAGCGCGATGGTCCCACCCCGTTCGATCGCCGCCATGACCGGTGCGAGGCCCGCGCATCCCACGATCGCGGCGACCACCATATCGACCGGACGCGCAGCCGCCTCGATCAGGGCGCGCGATCCCGCAGCGACTTCGGTCCGTGTTCCGTCCAATGCGGCGCGCAGATCGGCAAGGCGTTCGTCATCGGCGATCACCGCGATCTTGGCATCGAATTCGCGCGCGATCCCAGCCAGTTCGCCGACGCTGGAATGCGCCGTCACCGCATCCACCCGCCATTGCGCGCGATTGCGGCGGATAAGTTCGAGCGTCGAAGCGCCGACCGATCCGGTTGCGCCCAGGATCGAAATGCTGCGCATTACGCGGCCAGCCATTCGGGATAATAGAGATACAGCGCACCCGCGATCGTCAGCACCACCGGAATGATGCCATCGGTACGGTCGAACACCCCGCCATGGCCGGGGATCAGGGTGGAACTGTCCTTCATCCCCGCGCGCCGTTTCAACCAGCTTTCGAGGAGATCGCCGCTCTGCGCCAACACCGCCATAATTGCGCCGGGCACAATCAACCGCGCGTAATCAATAAACGGATAATAGACGGCCCCGTGCGGACTGGCGCCATAGGTGTAATAGATCGCCAGCGCGATCGTCGCACCGACCGTTCCGCCCAGCAGCCCGGCCCAGGTCTTGTTCGGGCTGATACGGGGGGCCAGTTTGGGCCCGCCCAGGGTCTTGCCGAAGAAATAGGCCAGCGTATCGGTCCAGATGACGATCCCGATGATCAGCGCCAGCACCAGCTTGTTTTCGACCTGCATCAACAGGAACGCGGCGATGCCGACATACAGCGCGGCGAAGATCGTCCAGCCGAACCGTGCGCCCTTGCCGAAGGACGTGCGCCGGATCATGTTCAAAAATTCGATGAAAGTCGCCGCCGCGACCGCGGTTACGAACAGGTCGAACGCGATCCCGCCCAGCCACAGGGCGACCAACGCCACTGCCAGCATGACGAATGCAGACGCCGCCCGAATGGCCAGATCGCCGCGTTTCTTGGCAGGTTCAACGACCTCCAAAACGACGCTCCCGTTCAGCGAAACCGTCGATCTCGGCCTGCAGATGGTCCGGCGTGAAATCGGGCCACAACACGTCAAGGAAACTCATTTCCGCATAGGCCGACTGCCACAGGAGGAAGTTCGACAGGCGTATCTCGCCGCTGGTACGGATCAGCAAGTCGAGCGGCGGCAGGTCGGCCGTGTCGAGATGGCGGGCGATGGCTTCAGGCGTAATGGGGCCTTCTTTTGCGGCGAGCGTAGCAGCGCGCGCGATCTCGTCCTGCGACCCGTAATTCAGCGCAACCGCCAAGATACGCGATCCCTTCGCGGTTCGGTCCAGCGCGTCGTCCAACTGCGCGACGATGTCGGGGGCGAGATTGCGATAATCGCCGATGATCTTGAGGCGCACGTCGTTGGCGATGAATTCGGGCAGATCGGATTTGATGAATTTGCGCAGGAGGTTCATCAGATCGCCGACTTCGCCTTCGGGCCGCTTCCAGTTTTCGCTGCTGAAAGCATAAAGCGTCAGGCAATCGATCCCCATCGGTTCGACTGCGCGGACGAGTTTGCGCACAGCCTCCACCCCCTGACGGTGCCCCATGATACGCGGCAGGTGTTTGCGTTTTGCCCAGCGGCCATTGCCATCCATGATGATGGCGACGTGTTTCGCGCGATGGTCGGTGGATGGCATTTCTGAAGCGACCGAAATCAACGCATCACTGCGTCATGATCTCTTTCTCTTTCGCTTCCGATACGGTGTCGCATTCGCCGGTATATTTGTCGGTCATTTTCTGGACTTCATCCTCCATCCGCTTGCGATCGTCTTCGGAAATGTCCTTCTTCTTTTCGTCGTCTTTCAGCATTTCCATGCCGTCGCGGCGCACGTTGCGGATCGCGATCTTGGCTTTTTCGGAATAGGTGCCGGCCAGCTTCGCCAGATCTTTGCGCCGTTCCTCGGTCAGGTCGGGCATCGGCAGGCGCAGCGTCTGCCCGTCGATCATGGGATTGAGGCCCAGGTTCGCCTTGGCGATCCCCTTCTCCACCGCGGTCAGGTTCGACTTGTCCCACACCTGCACGCTCAACATGCGCGGCTCGGGTGCGGATACGGTTGCCACCTGGTTCAATGGCATCATCGCACCATACACCTCGCACATGACCGGATCGAGCAGCGTGGTGTTGGCGCGCCCGGTGCGCAGACCGGACAGGTCGCTCTTCAGCGCATCGACGGCGCCCTGCATCCGGCGGTCGATATCGGCGGCATCGTATTTGGCCATTGTCAGCTATCCTCTTTCACTATCGTTTGCGTACCCTCGCCGTCGATCACGCGCACCACGTTTCCATCCTCCCGAATGGAGAACACCACGATCGGTATGCTGTTTTCGCGGCACAGCGCAACAGCGGTGGCGTCCATCACCTTGAGATTGTCGTTAAGCACCCGGCTGTAACTTATTGTATCGAAACGTTTCGCCTGCGGGAACAGCTTTGGATCGCTGTCATACACACCGTCTACGCTGGTGCCCTTTAGCAAGGCGTCGCACCCCATTTCCGCCGCGCGCAAAGCCGCCCCGGTATCGGTGGTGAAAAACGGATTGCCGGTGCCCGCGGCGAAGATCACGATCCGCCCCTTTTCCAGATGGCGCTCCGCGCGCCGGCGGATATAGGGTTCGCAGACGGAGGACATCGGGATCGCCGATTGCACCCGCGTCGGCACGCCCGCCTTTTCCAGCGCGTTCTGCATCGCGAGCGCGTTCATCACCGTGGCCAGCATCCCCATGTAATCGCCCGTCGTCCGGTCCAGCCCGCGCGCCGCCCCGGCCACACCGCGAAAGATATTTCCGCCCCCGATGACGAGGCAGATTTCCAGCCCCGTATCCTTCGCCGCCTTCACCTCCTCGGCAAGCCGCGCGACATAGGC
>JBASAR010000286.1:0-1720 GCA_049650705.1 Pontixanthobacter sp.
GCATCAAGAACAAGAATGTCACCATCTGGACGCTATCCTTCACCCTGCCACTCAACAAACACACGAGGGGATGTGCAACCGGCGATAACCGCGCGATGCAGGCGGACGATCGCGACAAGCTGATCGAAAATTTTCGTACCATCGCCACCAGTATTGCCGAACTCAGGCTGGTTGATTGATGATTATGCCCACCTTCCTGAAACGGCTGCGCCGCGATGCCGACGGCGTGACGGTCGTCGAATTCGCAATCGTTGCGCCCGTCCTTTGCCTCATGCTGATGGGCATGTTCGATCTTGGGTTCCAACGATATGCTCAGACAGTAATCAAGGGCGCCATTCAGGAAGCAGGGCGCAGTTCGTCGCTCGAACCGACGCTGGTGACGACGACCGAGCTCGATGACGCGGTCCGCAATTCCGTCCTGCTTGTCGTACCGGGCGCCAAGGTTACTTTCGAACGTAAGAACTACGCGACGTTCGGCGATGTTCGCAAAATGGAAGAATATCGAGACACCAACAAAAACGGTGTGTGCGACGATGGGGAACCGTTCGATGATCTCAACGGGAACGGTACCCGCGACGACCGCGGCCGCGACGGCGTAGGCGGCGCGCGCGATGCGGTCTTGTACACGGCAATCGCGACCTACCCCCGGGTCTTTCCCCTGCACGGTTTCGTCGACGGACTTGACGCGGAAGTCACCGTCTCCGGACAGACCGTTCTGCGGAACCAGCCTTACGATGAACAGGCCGTTCGCGTTCGGGAACAGGCATATTGCGATGCATGATATCGGCCGCCTGACCGGACTATTGCGCAATCTTCGCCGCGACCGGAGCGGCGTGGCCTTGATCGAGTTCGCGTACTCCCTCCCCCTTCTGGCCCTTCTTTCGATGGGCGGGATCGAACTTGCCAACTTCACCATCATGAACATGCGCGTCAGTCAGGCGGCCATGCAGATCGCGGACAATGCCTCGCGCATCGGGGATCGCGATTCGCTGGTCGCGCAGAAAGTCTACGAAGGGGATATCGAGGATATTTTTCTGGGCGTTGACATCGAAGCCGGCGCGCAGACCAAGCTGTTCGAACAGGGTCGCGTGATCGTCAGCAGCCTCGAACAGAACTCCGAAGGGGGCCAATGGATCCATTGGCAACGCTGTATGGGAAAGAAGCGGGTATCGAGCGCCTATGGCGGCGCAGGTACCGGCAAAACGGGAACCGGTTTTGCCGGTATGGGACCGAGCGGTGAAGAGCTGCAGGCATCGCCCAATCAAGCCATCATCTATGTCGAGATCATTTACGATTACGAACCGTTATTGACCAACGATTACGCAGTACAGGCCGTTACCGGCAAGACCATCCGTTCGCAGTCGGCATTCAACGTACGCGGTACCCGCGATCTTGAAAAGATTTATGACACACCGTCGGTTTCTCCGCGAACCTGCGACAAATACAATGATTCGTGATGTGGTCGGAGGCCAGATGAGATGAATACGCGATATTCGTTTCTTTTGCTCGCAGCAGTCCTCTTCATCGTTTCGCAGATGTTCGGCGAGGATTCCACGATCGCATCGCTGGCGTCATCGGATGTCGAACGGACGGCCCAAACCGCCGAGGATCAATCGAGGGCTTCGATAGACACGACAGCACCTGCACCGACGGCTGCATCCCGCGCATCGCTCGATCATTTCTATAGCGGGTCGGACAGCGCCGATGGTTCCGACGACGC
>JBASAR010000287.1:0-14150 GCA_049650705.1 Pontixanthobacter sp.
GCGCGTTCCATCGTCCAAGACAAAGCCGGCAATATCGATAGCGTTGCCGGTGGCATGTTCGCTCCATCGCCCTTCTGTGCGGCCATATAGACGCCGGCAGCTATAGGCGCCGTAGTGGACGATCTCGGCGATGTCTTCGCCGAAATGTTCGATCGCCGCCGGCCGAACGCTGCGATCCAGCCACATGGCCATGGCGGCGGCAACGGGGCAGGTCGTGATGGGGGGCCGCCCGGCATAGGGAAACGCGTTTAGCCGGATCCGATCCTGCCTGACACAATTCCCATTGCCGGCGGGGTCGAGCGTTTCGAATGCAATATCGCTTCGGCGCAGAACGGCGCGGCATTGCTGCGGATCGCTACGCAGGGCATTCAGTTTGGTAACCGTCGCAAACCCCGCCGGATCGCGCAGATCGAGCGGTGCCCAAGGATTGTGTTGGGGATGTTCCAGCAGAAAACTCCACCCGCCAAGCGCAATCGCACCTAGCATCAAACTCCGCAGAACCTTCAGATCGCCGCGCATCCTTCCGGTTCGGCGTGCGATACGGCGTCGTTTGCCGGTCAATGGAAATCCCTCGATTTGGGAATGATTCGTGCATCGCGCGGATGGCCGCCCTGCCAACCACATTCGCGCCCGGGGTCCCGACTGCCGGGCGGCGGCTTTTCCCACGGTTCGGCGGGTACGGTGTCATCCTGCAATTCATCGCGCGGGCCCGGACGGGCTGCCGCATCGGGACCGAATTTCGATGGCAATGGGTGGTTCACATGATCGGCGCGCGCCACGGGTGCATTCAGCATTTCGTCCGACAGCGTATAAAGCTGGTCGGTCGCGTCGGTCATATGGTGCGCGATTACGTGAATGACCTCGTCGTCATATTCCACCCGCCCGCGCACTTCCATCAAACGCGCGCCCATTACGACGCGGCGCTGTTTCTCCTTCAAATCGGGCCAGACGACCAGATTGATGACACCGGTTTCATCCTCCAGCGTAATGAAGCACACTCCCTTGGCGCTCCCTGGACGCTGCCGGATCAGCACAACGCCCGCGACATGGACCATCGATCGAAACTTACGATCCCGCAGATCGCAGGCGCGTACGAAGCCACGCTCCGCCAGGCTGGACCGAAGAAACGCCATAGGATGCGCTTTCAGGCTGAGGCGGGTAGTCTGGTAATCGGTTACAACTTCTTCCGACAGAGTCATATCGGGCAATTTTGTACGCCCGTTTTCCGCGCCTTCTTCCTGCGCATCGGCGAAATTGAACAAAGGCAGATCGGGACCGCCAACGAGACTGCGCGCATCCCACAAGGCCTGCCGACGCGGCAGTCCAATGGAGGTAAAGCAGTCCGCCGATGCCAGCCTTTCGATATGAGCCGGCGACAGATGCGCCCGGCGTCGCAGCGCCATGACGTTTTCATAAGTCCCCTTTTCCTCTCGCGCCGTCACCAATCGCGCAGCCACATTTTCGGGCAATCCATCGATCTGGCGCAACCCCAATCGGAGCGCGATGTGGCGATCAGCGCGGCCCGTGCCGTCATGCGGTTTGGCCGCATCGCCGATCACTTCCAGCGTGCAATCCCATTGCGAATGGTTGACGTCCGCGGGCAGCACCACCACGCCATGCTCCACCGCGTCACGCACAATCTGCGCCGGGGCATAAAATCCCATGGGCTGAGAATTCAGAAGGGCACAGCCGAAAGCCGCAGGGAAATGGCATTTCAACCAGCTGGAAACATAGACCAGATGCGCGAAACTGGCGGCATGGCTTTCGGGAAAGCCATATTCGCCGAACCCGCGGATCTGATTGAAACATCGTTGCGCGAAGTCCCGATCGTATCCACGCGCGACCATGCGTTCGACCATCATGTCCTGCAATTCGTCCACCATTCCACGGCTGCGGAACGTCGCCATGGCCTTGCGCAGGCGATTGGCTTCCGCACTGTTGAAACGCGCGGCGTCTAGGGCAATCTTCATCGCCTGCTCCTGAAATATCGGCACGCCCAGCGTCCGGCCCAGGATCGATGACAATTCATCGGGCGCCCCGTGTTCGGGGCCGGGAGCCGGAATGATGACGTTCTCCTCCCCCCGCCGGCGTTTCAAATAGGGGTGGACCATATCGCCCTGGATCGGCCCGGGTCGCACGATCGCGACCTGTATAACCAAGTCATAGAACTCGCGTGGACGCAAACGCGGAAGCATATTCATCTGCGCGCGGCTTTCCACCTGGAACACGCCGAGTGAATCCCCCTTACGCAACATGGTATAGGTTTCCGGATCCTCGCGCGGAACGGTTGCCAGCTCGAGCGGTTTTTCATGATGGTTTTCAAGAAGATCGAGGCATTTGCGAATACAGGTCAACATGCCCAGCGCCAGCACGTCGACCTTCAGGATCCCCAACGCGTCGATATCATCCTTGTCCCATTCGATGAAACTGCGTTCGGGCATGGCGCCATTGCCGATGGGCACGGTGCGGGTCAGCGCGCTCTCGGTCAGTATGAAACCGCCAACGTGTTGCGAAAGATGTCTCGGCATTCCAATCATTTGCTGCGTTATCTTTAGAACACGCCGCAGTTCGGGATCGTTCGCATCCAGGCCCGTTTCCGCAACCCGGTTATCGCCTATCTCATGCCCTTGGCCGCCCCACACCGTCTTGGCGAGCGCACCTGTCACATCCTCTGAAAGACCCATCGCCTTACCCACTTCGCGGATCGCCATGCGTGGGCGATAATGAATTACGGTGGCACATAGTCCCGCTCGCTCGCGGCCATATTTGGCGTAGATATGCTGAATGACCTCTTCACGCCGCTCATGTTCGAAATCGACATCGATATCGGGCGGCTCTTTGCGTTCTTCCGATATGAATCGATCGAACAGCAGGGCGTGTTTGGCCGGATCGACGGACGTAATGCCCAGGCAATAGCATACGGCCGAGTTCGCCGCGCTGCCCCGCCCCTGACACAGGATCGGCGGATCGACGCCGCGTGCGAAATCGACGATCTGCTTGATGGTCAGGAAATATCTCGCCAGATCGAGCTTCGCGATCAGCGCCAGTTCTTTCGTGATCGTATTATCGATCGTATCTGGCACCCCTTCAGGATAGCGCCATCGTGCGCCCTCCCGGCTCGATTTTTCAAGCATTTGCTGCGGCGTCATGCCGTCCGGATAGGTTTCTTCGGGATATTCATATTGTAATTCATCGAGGCTGAACCGGCACCGATCCGTCACCGCGCGTGCGGCTTCGATGGCATGGGGCCAACGCTCGAACAGGCGGACCATTGTGGCGGGGGATTTGAGGTAACGTTCGCTGTTTCCATGAAGCAGCAAACCAGCACGCGCCACGGTCGTCTTGTGACGAATGGCGGTCATGACATCCTGCAAAGGCCGCATTTTCGGGCTATGGTAATGCACATCGTTGGTCGCCAATAGACCCAGACCGTTGGCGATAGCCAAAGTATCCAGCGCATCGATCCGGGCCACATCGTCTTCGCCGTAAAGGAAGCTGGCGGCAATATGACCAAGCGTCGGTAGGCCTACGACAAGATGCGGTAGAATATCTTCGAACGATCCCTGGAAAGCGGACATCACGACGGATCCGGCCAAATCCACGACATTGCTGGCCCATGCGGGAACGGTGTAGGTTTGCGTCTTGTTGCGCGGCGGTATTGCAATCAACTGCACGCCCGACGCATGATCGGCCAACATCGAGAGCGAGATGTCGCACACGCCCTTTTCCTGCCATTCGCCGTCGACGGTCCGCATACGCCCTGCCGAAATCAGGCCACATAGATTGCCATAGGCGTCCCTATCGATAGGATAAGCGAGAAACTCAAGACCCTCGACCGTCTCGACACGACAACCTATAACCGGCTGTAACTTGGCAGTTTTTGCTTCCGAATGGATGCGAACCACGCCCGCCATACTGTTGGCGTCCGCTATACCGATCGCGTCGTAACCGCGTTTGCGCGCCATCAGAACCAGATCGACTGCATCCGATGCCCCGCGCAGGAAACTGAAACAACTGACCAGGCCCAATTCTACGAAAGGCGCACGGGGCGGCGCGTCTATCGTATCGGGATCGATCTCCAGCGTGCGCTTGTCGGGGGTAAGTGGTTGATCGGGCATATCACGTGGTGAGTTCCGCCAATCGTTCCTTCACCGCGGCAAGATCGGCATCGAACAGCCGCGCCTGTTTTTCCTGCGCTTCACCATCGAGGCGCAGGAGATAGGAAGGATGTGCGGTGATCCATAATTCGCTGCCATCATCCAGCATGATGGGCGCACCGCGCGCCCTGGTGATACTGACCGTTTTGCCCAGCATTCCTCGCGCCGCACTGGCACCCATCGCAAGGATCAGCTTCGGTTGTACGATCGCCCGTTCGGCCTCGATCCACCAGCGGCACGTGTCGATTTCCTTTGCACCGGGCGACTGGTGAATACGGCGCTTGCCGCGCTGGACATATTTGAAATGTTTGACCGTGTTGGTGACATAAGCGGCGCCGCGATCGATGCCCGCTTTCTGAAGATGCACATCGAGCAGTTGCCCGGCGGGCCCCACGAAAGGTTTGCCTGCCTGATCCTCCTGATCGCCGGGCTGTTCGCCCACGATCATCAAGGGTGCGTCCTTCGGCCCTTCCCCCATCACCGCATGATTGTCCAATTCACCGATCGGACATTTGCGGCATTGATGGATCGCCTTGTCGATCGCGTCCAGCGTATCGGGACGTTCTTCGAAATCCAGTTCTCCTGCGGCGACCATCTGCGATTCCCTTTTCTGAGCGCCGGCGACCAGTTCAGGGATGAGCGCAGCTTCCGGCATGTTCTTCCAGTATTTCTTCGGCATCTCGCTCATCATCGCGCCGACTTTCAGGCGGGCGGGATTGAAAATAGATGCGTAATATTTGCGCCACAGATCTTCCGTCGGATCGCCGCCGGGGGCATCGGCGCGTTCCGCGGGCGGACTTTCGCGCATTACACTGCCGTCCCAGTGGATGCAGCCTCGCGGCGTCAGGATCGACCAGCGCATATTGGCGAAGCGGCGTTTGAAAAAGCCGGCATTGGCGCGAACGATGTGATGATCGGGTTCGAACCAGGCGATGTAATGCTCTTCGCCCTCCGGCGTCTCGACCATACGGAAGCGGACGAAGGCGTGCATTTTATGACTGTCGCGACGGACGCTTTTGTCCATTTCTTCGAGCCGGCGGACATCATTGTCGGTCTTGTCTTCCATCACGCGCGGTTGCGATTGGTGGCGCCATAAGAGCAGATAGAGCAACGCGAAGCGTTCGGGATCGGAATGCAGCGCGGCATTTTTCGCGAGCGCCATAAAACGTTTGGACACGGTTATTTGCGGCGTATTTATGGGAACCGGTGGCAGTTGTGTATCGCCACCTGCGAACAGATCGCCCGATCCGCCCGGCTCGGTCCAACTCACCTGATGCGGCGAAATCCCGCATTGCACGAGCTGTCGTGCCTTGTCCCGCCAGAACGCGAAATCATCGGGCTCCAGCATCGACACTGCGTAAAAGGCAGTATCACCCATGGTTTGCGGGGCGTTCATGCCGCGAACAGTTCCAGCTGTTCCTGCTTCGGCGCCAGCAGTTTACGCAGATCGGCCCGATCGGTCAGTGCCGTCGGGCGCCAATCCACCGTGCATATGAACGGGCGAACCTTGGCAATGGACACCGTCACCTTGCCCACATCCTCCAGACGAAGCGACTTATGTCGCCGCGCCGCGATCAGGCGGTTGACCGAAGTGACCCCCAGGCCGGGCACACGCAACAGCATCTCACGCGGCGCCCGATTCACATCCAGCGGAAAAGTTTCGCGGAATTTCAGCGCCCATGCCAGCTTAGGATCGATATCGAGCGGCAGATTGCCATCCGCATCGGTCGCCTGCATGACTTCGCGCGCCTGATAGCCATAGAACCGCATCAACCAGTCCGACTGGTACAGGCGATGTTCGCGAATGAGCGGCGGACGCTTCAGCGGCAACACTGCGCTCGCATCGGGAATGGGGCTGAAGGCGGAGTAATAGACACGTCGCAAACGAAACCCGTCATATAACCGGCTTGCCTTGCCGACGATATCGGCATCGGTCGCGGTATCGGCGCCGACGATCATCTGCGTCGATTGTCCGGCGGGGGCAAAACGCGGTGCGTGCTTGAACCGCTTCTTCGCATCGGTGAGTTCGACGATGTCGGACTTCACCTTGCCCATCGCGCCTTCGATCTGGCGAGCATCCTTATCGGGCGCCAAACGCGTCAGCCCGGCGTCGGTCGGCAGTTCGACGTTGATGGAGACACGATCCGCCAGCAGCCCTGCCTGATGCACCAGTTCGGGGTCAGCCTCCGGAATGGTCTTGAGATGGATGTAGCCACGAAAATCGTGTTCTTCCCGCAGGATGCGCGCCGTTTCCACCATCTGCTCCATCGTATAATTGGAACTCTTGATGATACCGGAGGACAAAAACAGCCCCTCGATATAATTGCGGCGATAGAAACTCAGCGTCAGATCGGCAATTTCCTGCGGACTGAAACGCGCGCGGCGAACATTGCTGCTCTTGCGGTTGATGCAATAGTGACAATCGAAAATACAATGGTTGGTCAGCAGGATTTTGAGGAGCGAGATACACCGGCCATCGGGCGCATAAGCGTGGCAGATGCCCATGCCTTCCGTCGATCCAATACCCTTACCGTTCGTACTGCTGCGTTTGGCGGTGCCGGACGATGCGCATGATGCATCGTACTTCGCCGCATCGGCCAGAATACCGAGCTTCTCGAGAGTGGAAAGGGATTGGCGCGACTCCATGTGTTCGTTATATGTTCTGGTGTTAGATTTGCAAGTTCGATCATGACGATATGAGCGTTTGTATTGGGCGGACTACGACGATCTAGGCGACAAGTCCCTGAAGATACCAGTCCGGCAGTCCGCCATGGCGATCGCTGCCGCGGCCGTCGCCGATGAGGCCATGACGATAGATCCAGTAGCGGCGACCGGCGTCGTCTTCGATCCGGTAATAATCGCGCAGGCGGACCTGCGAATGTTCGCGCCACCATTCGGGTGCGATGCGTTCCGGCCCCTCCACCCGCAGAACCTCGTGCACCGTGTCGCGCCAGCGGAACCGGCGGGGATAGCCATCCGGGGTCGCGTACAGCACGGTGATAATCTCTGCCTTGTCGAGCATTTTCAATGGTCTATTGTGGAAACGCAACTCCCCTTGCGAAGCGGGTTCGGGATCGAGCGGCGGTTGCCAGCGTTGCGCGCGTTCGGGAATATGGCTGGCATAGGGGACCGGTCGGCTGACGGCCTTCGGACCCAGGCGTACCGACAAGCGATCGACACAGGCGGCGAGCGAGGTGCCGTGGCTTTCCGCCGCCGTTTCGATATCGGCCTGTTCCAATGCGATGGGTTCGGCCCAGCTGGCCCGCAGGCGCACCGTCTCTATCCCGAAACCGGCATCGACATCGTCCATTTTCGTTGCGAACAGGCGGCATATATGCGCCGGGTCGCGGGTGGCGGCGGCCAGTTCCAGCGCGCGGATCACCACCTCCCTATCGACACGCCATAGGCCGATTTCCAACCGCCGCGCACCCTTCGCCTGCCCTTCCAGTTCGCGCGCCAGATCGTCCGCCAGATCGCGGACCACTTGGTCGAGCAGCGTGCGATGGCGGATCGGTTCGGCCAGCCGTCGCTGCACCAGCGGCAGGGGTTTGGGCACCACCGGCAGCAATGGTTCGGGCACCTTGCCCAGCAGCTGGTCCAGACGGATGAGCGGATTGGCGGCGGGCGAACGGCGGTTGCGGAACCGTCGCTGGATCGCATCGCGGCCCTTACGTTCTGCATCGCCTTCGATAGCGGTAAGGTGGGATAATCGTTTCAGACCAAGGCGGCGCAGCACCGTCATGACGTCGTCGTCCAGGCGCAGGGCGGCAACGGGCAGCGGAGCGAGACGTTCGGCCATGTCGTCGGCAGGATCGATGATCGCGCCCTGCGGGCCGTAATGCGACAAGGCCCAGGCCGCCCCCGCCGTCGGCGCGATGGCGAGGCGCGCGGTCAGGCTGCGACCCGCGAAGATCGTCTGCGCATCGGCCAGCAATCGCTGTTCCCCGCCGAACAAATGGGCGACGGCGGTAACATCCACCAGCAGGCCGTCGGGCGGGTCCATCGCGCTCCAAGGCCCCCAGCGCTGCGCCCACACCGCCAGTTTTTCCAGCATGTCGAGATCGCCCGCAGGATCGCTGGGCGCGGTGCGGATGGCGGGGCAGATGGTGCGCGCATCGGCCAGCATCATGGCCGGGCGCGCACCGGCAGCGCGCCCGGCATCGTTGACCGCGTCGATTCGGGGGCCATGCGCGGTTTCGGTAATCAGTGCGGTGGGAAAATGGACGGGATCGACGGTTTCGGTGTCCCCATCCGCGCCATCGTCCAGGTATGAAGTCGCTTCAGAGGACTGCCACCGATCCATAGCCAGCCGCGCCAGCCAGATCGACATGATCCGGCGCGGGGGGGCCGTATTGCTGCCCGTATTGCTGGCTGTATTCCTGGCCATGTTGTCGGCCGTACTGGTTCCCAGGTTGGTCCCCAAATTGGTCATCGTCTCGCCCGGCAGCGGGTCGTTCGTCTTCCGGGGCGGGTTTTGTGGCGGCGAGGCGGTCATGCTCATGGCCGATGATCCATTTTCCAGGCGCGTGGGCGCGGGCACGAAACAATTCGCCATGCCAGCGGGCGGTGCCGGGGGCATGGGCGTTCCATCGGGGGGTCGGCGACGGGGCGGAACGCACATCCCATCGCATCCGGGCCGACGACAGATCGCGGCCCGCATCGAACCGCACCAACCACAAGGCCACACCGTGGCGTTCCGCCGTCAGGCTGAGGCGGCGCGAGGCGGTAAAATCCAGCGCGCGCGGATTGCCCGCGATTTCGCCAATCACGAAGGCAATGTCCCGGCACCGCACCGCCTCTTCCAACGCGAACAGCGCGTCTTCGGGTTTTTCGACTGCGACATGAACGATGCGATGACGAATATCTTCGGGCAGGCCGGCGCGATAGGGGCGGCCATTGGCGCGAATGGCGGCGCGATCCTGCACCCATAATATGACGCGGTCATCCGTACTGGCTGCCGTCGCATCGTCCTTCATCGCATCCAGCTGCAACCGCCATTGATCGAGCGCCAGCGACAATGCGAAGCCTGCCCCTGCCCCTTCGTTCGGACGTGCGAACACTTCGGTATGGTGAACCGCATTGCGCACGCCCAATCCCGGCCGCCAACGCGCCGAATGCGCGCGCGACAGGGCATCGTTGTCCTTCAACAGATGCGGCGGGATCAGATCGCGTGGGTGGGGTTCGCGCGGATCGGGCACGCAGGAATCGGATGATCCGGGGTCTGATGGCATAGTGGAACGACTCATTTGTTCTACTTATGTTCTATGTCGTATCGAGTCGCAAGGGGGGTGTTCGCGATGAGACCGCTCTCGCCGGAACCGTCCCGTATCGAGGCGTTGCGCCCTATCGCCGAAGGAACCGAACCCCTTCGCACACCGTTATCCCACCAATATTTCCACAGAAAAAGGAACACCCCCATGCGATACAATCAAGGCGGCAAGGAAGACGAACTGCGATACAAATTCTGGGAAGCGATGGCCGACAGCTCCTTCCTGTTCCTGCAACTGGACAGCGATCCAAAGACTGCCGTGCCTATGTCGGCGCAGATCGACAAGGATGCCGACCGCTCCATCTGGTTCTTCACCCAGAAACAAAGCGATTTTGCGAAACTGGGCGCGGCTACCGCCACTTTCGCGGGCAAGGGTCACAAGATGTGGACCCGTTTCCATGGCACGCTGGAAGTCGAAACGAGCAAGGAACGCTTCGACCATTTCTGGAACAATTTTGTGGAAGCCTGGTACGACGAAGGAAAGACCGATCCTGATCTGCTGTTCCTGCGCATGGACCTTGGCGATGCCGAAATCTGGGACGGCGATATGGGCATCGTCAGCGTGGGCAAGATGGCGCTGGGCATGAATGTGCATGACGAAGCGCGCGACAAACACACAGAAACGAAAATCTGACCGTTTCGCTTCCAATCGAAAAGGGCCGCCTCCCCCGATCGGGACGCCGCCCTTTTTGTATCAACCCAGTATGGCGGGGAACAGTCCGGTAATCAGGATGGCGGTCACGGCCAGCGGACACAGCCACGCGATCAGGAACCGCCAGATTGCGAATGCGCCGGTGGACAAGCCCGTCGTCGTCATGAGCAGATTGCGATCCGCCTTCCACCCGATGAAGATGGACGTCAGCAACGCGCCGACAGGCAGCATCACCTTGCCGGTAAACCCGTCAACCGTATCGAGGATGTCGGTATCCGCGAAAATCGACCAGAAGCCCAGCAGCCGCACGTCCGACCAAACATTGTAGCCGAGAAGGCACGCGATCCCCAGGAGGAACGCGCCGCCGCCGAAGATCAGCGCACTTTTCGTCCGGCTCCATCCGCGTTCGCCCACGCCATAGGCTGTCGGCACCTCCAGCAGCGAGATTGAACTCGTCACCGCGGCGACCAGGATGAGGACGAAGAACAAGAAGCCCATGATCGCCCCGCCCGGCATTGCCTGAAATGCGAAGGGCAGCGACTGAAACACCAGTGTGGGCCCGGCGGCGGGGTCCAGCCCCACGGCGAACACGATCGGGAAAATCATCAAGCCCGCCAGCATCGCCACACCGGTATCCGCCAGCGCGATGATCGCGGACGTGCCGCCAAGCCCCGAACTTTCGCGAATATACGATCCGTAGGTGATCAGCCCCGCGACACCCAACGACATGGAGAACAGCGCCTGCCCTAGTGCCGCGTTGATGACCTGCGGTGTCAACTTCGACCAGTCGGGCGTGAACAGGAATGCCAGCGCCTGGTCCATGTCACCCTCGATCGCGCCATAGATGGTGATCCCGATCAACAGGACGAAGAACGCCGGCATCAGGATGGTTGCCGCCTTCTCGATCCCACCGGATACGCCGCGCGCCACGATGAACAGGGTTACGCCCATGAACACAAAATGCATCGACAATAGCAGTACCGGGCTGGAGAACAGGTCGCTCATCCGGCCCTGGATCATGTCCTGGCTTTCGCCCGCCAATGCCCCGCGCAAGGGATCGCCAGACAGGATCGCCTGCACCATATCCATGCCCATCACGCCGACGTAATACAGCACCCAGCCCGCGACAACGGAGTAGAAAGAAAGGATCAGCCACGCCGCCAGCGCCCCGATCGCGCCGAATATGGACCACCCTTCCGACGCGTTCGATGCCCGCGCGACCTTCCGGATCGATCCGATCGCGTCGGTTTGGCCCGCACGTCCGATGAAGATTTCCGACAGCACCAGCGGCAGGCCGAGCAGGAACACGCAACCGATATAGACCATGACGAAGGCCCCGCCCCCGCTTTCGCCGGCCAGTGTCGGGAAACGCCAGATATTGCCGAGCCCGACCGCCGCACCGATCGCCGCCAGAATGAATGCCGATCGCGACGACCAGCCGTCCCCGCCGGTTTTGGCTTCACCTTCGACTGCGTCCATATCGATACCCGCCATATTTATGGTCCCTGTCCCTCGCGCGCGGTAACCGCGCATACGGCGAGGCCTCTGCAACGAAACCGGACGGTAGTCGAGACGGGATTTGCGCAAATCCCCCGCTCGGCTAAAGCCTTGCTTCATGTCCACCACCTTTCAGATCGACACATCGACCAGTCGCGCCAATCCCACGCCGCGCCCGCGCAAACGATTGACCGTGCCGTCGATCCGGTCGCGCAAGGAGGATGGAACGACGAAAGAACCGCTGGTGATGCTGACCGCCTATACTGCGCGTCAGGCACAGTTGCTGGACGCGCATTGCGACATGTTACTGGTGGGGGATTCGCTGGGGCAGGTGATCTACGGCCTGCCATCCACCCTTTCGGTCACGCGCGACATGATGATCGCGCATGGGGCGGCGGTGGTGCGTGGCAGCTACCATAGTCTGGTGGTGGTCGACATGCCTTTCGGCACGTACGAAGCTTCCAAGGAACAGGCGTTCGAAAATGCCAGCCGCATTATGGCGGAAACCGGATGCGCGGCCGTCAAGCTGGAGGGCGGCGTCGCCATGGCTCCGACGATCGAATTCCTGAACCAGCGGGGCATTCCAGTGATGGCGCATGTCGGGCTCACCCCTCAAGCGGTGAATGTCCTTGGCGGTTATGCGGCGCGGGGGCGCAGTCAGCAGGAACACGAAAGTATCCTTCACGATGGGCAGGCGGTGGCAGAAGCGGGCGCGTTCGCGGTGGTTATCGAAGGGGTGATCGAACCGATCGCTGTCGCCCTAACCCAGTCGATCGAAGTGCCCACCATAGGCATCGGGGCGTCTGCGCAGTGCGACGGGCAGGTCTTGGTGACCGAAGACATGCTCGGCATGTTCGAACGCGTACCCCGCTTCGTGAAAAAATACGACGATATCGCTGCGACGATCGAACACAGTGTGGAAACCTACGCGAAGGAGGTGCGGACACGCAGCTTCCCCGGGGCGGAACAGACGTATCAACCAAAAGGTTAAGCCAGCCGAAAGATCGGCTTTGTCGAAAGATTAGGCTTTTGCGGCGGCGGGCGCTACAGCGCCGCGCGAAAAATCCCCTTTCCCATCACAGGACATTCCATGGCCGCGCTCCTACGCCATTACACCTTCAGCCTCGTCTTCACCGCCGCCTGCCTGATCGCCGCGGCATGGTATGGGTGGTCCAGCAGCGGATCGATCGGTACGATGTTGAGCATCCTGTGGATCGTATTCGTCCTGTCGATCCTGGAAATATCGTTAAGCTTCGACAATGCCGTGGTGAACGCCACCGTCCTGCGCGAAATGGACCCTGTATGGCAACGGCGCTTCCTGACGTGGGGTATTTTGATTGCGGTGTTCGGAATGCGGATCGTGTTCCCCATCGCCATCGTCGCCATCGCGGCGGGGATCGGTCCATGGGAAGCGGTGCAATTGTCGCTTGACGATCCGGTCGAATATGAACGCATCGTATCGGGCGCACATATCTCCATCGCCGGTTTCGGCGGCGCGTTCCTCGCCATGGTCGGCTTCAATTTCTTTTTCGATGCGGACAAAGAGGTGCACTGGATCGCGGCGATCGAGAAGCGGGTGGCCAGGTTCTCGTCCATCCCGTCGTTCGAAATCGGGCTGGTCCTGTTACTGGTGTACGGTATCTCGACGTTCCTCAATCCGGCGGACGCCTACACCTTTTTGATTTCCGCCGTGCTGGGCCTGGTTACATACATCGCAGTGAACGCCATCGGCGCGATCATTGAACAGCGCGAGGCGCGCAAGAAGGCGATGGGCGAGATCGTGCGATCGGGCGCAGGCGGGTTCCTGTATCTGGAGGTGCTGGACGCATCCTTCAGCTTCGACGGTGTGATCGGGGCGTTCGCGCTGTCCAACAATATGATCGTCATCGCGCTGGGTCTGTCGGTCGGCGCGATGTTTGTCCGGTCGATGACCATCCATCTGGTCGAACGCGGAACGTTGGCGGAATACCGCTTTCTGGAACATGGCGCATTCTGGGCGATCATCGTGCTGGGCGTGATCATGCTGGTATCGGCGCGGTTCCACATACCTGAAACCTTTACCGGCCTGATCGGTGCAACTCTGATCGGTCTGTCGCTATGGTGGTCGATCCGGCACAACCGGCAAGAAAAGAAGGTGGCGACTGTTAGCGACCCTGCAACTTCAGACGCTGGGCGATAGGGGCGGACACCACCAGCTGCAGCAGATGGTAGATCAGCAGCGGCAGCAGGATCAGCCCCGCCTGCGCCGGCGGAAACAATATCAACGCGAGCGGCGCGCCCATGGCGATGCTTTTTTGGGCGCCTGCGAACAAGAACGATATCCGATCCGCGCGCGCAAGTCGCAGCAGCCCCGAGATCCCCCACGCGCCCCCGAACGCGAAGACCAGCATGGATACGAGCAGGGCAAGCAATACCCCCCAACCCGGCGCATCCAATCGCGATCCGATTCCTTCCGCCACCGCGCCCGAAAACGCGACATAGACGGCGATGGCAATGGCACCTCTGTCCATCCACGCGATCAGTCCCCGTCGCGTCGCAACCCATTCGCGCAGGCTATGTTGCAACAATTGGCCTA
>JBASAR010000288.1:0-1881 GCA_049650705.1 Pontixanthobacter sp.
CGCCTGCCATGTTTGAAGGAAAGGATCAGCTTGCGCGAGGCGGCGTTATAAAATGTCCCCGCAACGATGCCATCGTGAAAAGGCGTATGCGTTGTGTTGACGACGCCTAGCGTCGAGGTATCTGAACCGCACATCGGACCCCCGGGTATTTCCAGTTCCTCCCAACACAGTACGCACAGTCCGCCTTGATTGCCGATCGCGTCGCCGCATATCGGGCATCGCGGTGGATAGAGCAGATCGACCGCAGGCTGGATGATCTCGTGCAGGCGATGGCGTAGCAACATCATACTCGTCGATCCTACTTGCGCTGACGTCGCAGGCAAGCCACCTCTCGGGCATGCCTCCCGCCACATCACCCAATGTATCGCCCCCCGAAATATTCAGCCGATCGCGCCGGGCCGCCAAATGGGCCCGCCTTTCCGAACGCCAACACGTATCCGGTGCCGCCCGCTATATCCTCGAGGATTGCATCGACGATGTCATCGAACGCGTATCGTTCATGCAGTTGGCCCCCGCGCGAACCCTGTTGATCGGAGATTGGAGTGAGCGGCTGAGCAGGCACTTTCAATCATTTGGAGCAAGAACGGATATTGGTCGTATCGGTTATTTCGACGAAGAACGACCATTTGCGACCGCGCAGTATGATTTGATCGTGCATTGCCTGGGCCTTGGAACGGTGAACGATCTGCCTGGTGCCCTCCTTCACACGCACGAAGCCTTGACGAAGGACGGCGTATTCATCGCCACTTTCCCGGGCGCCGGCAGCATTGCGCGACTGCGGCAAATCATGATCCAGGCCGATGGGGAGCACCCGGCGCCCAGAATGCATCCGCTTATCGATCGCAACGCCGCGGCCGGCCTGCTGCAGCGAGCTGGATTTCGGCGGCAGGTCGTCGATAGCCATAGCATGACGGTGCGGTATTCGAACCTGATGCAGCTGGTTGGCGACCTGCGCGATCACGGTTTGACCAGCAGTCTCAGCGTTGCATCCATGCCTTTTGGCAAACGGCAGCTGACCGAGGCCCAACGCATTTTTGCCGAAATGGCTGACGGGGGCAAACTTACCGAACGTTTCGAGATGCTGACGATGACCGGTTGGAAATAGCGATCATCCTGCCCGCAATGCCGCCTGAGCCGCGGCCAGTCGCGCGATCGGCACGCGATAGGGAGATGCGCTGACGTAATCCAACCCGGTCGCTTCGCAGAACGCGATACTGGCGGGGTCGCCCCCATGTTCGCCGCATATTCCAATCTTGATATCGCTGCGGGTTGCACGGCCGCGTTCGACCGCCATTTCGATGAGCTGTCCGACTCCTTCGATATCGAGGCTCACGAACGGATCGCGTTCGAATATGCCGTGATCGACATAGGGGGCCAGGAACCGCGCCGAATCATCGCGTGAAACGCCGAGGGTCGTTTGCGTGAGGTCATTGGTTCCAAAAGAAAAAAACCGTGCTTCTTCGGCAATTTCTCCGGCCATCAGAGCGGCCCGGGGCAGCTCGATCATGGTCCCCACCAAATAGTCGACTTCGATCCCCTGTTCCGCAAAAACCGCGGTCGCGGTGTGTTCGATCAGGTCGCGCAAAATCTCCAACTCGCGGCGGGTCGCAATCAAGGGTATCATGATTTCCGGCACGGGCGCACGATCGGTCGTGTTTGCGATATGACAAGCCGCTTCGAAAATGGCGCGCGCCTGCATCTCGTATATTTCGGGGTAGGTGATGCCAAGGCGGCAGCCCCGATGCCCGAGCATGGGGTTGAATTCGTGCAACTCCGCCGCACGCCGTTTCAGCCGGCTTTCATCCAACCCGCTGGTGCGTCCCAGTTCGGCGAACTCCTCGTCGGTATGGGGAAGAAATTCATGCAGCGGGGGATCGAGTA
>JBASAR010000289.1:0-4396 GCA_049650705.1 Pontixanthobacter sp.
GGGCCGACGGACACCGGCGTGATCGACAGCCGACGATATCCCAAGCCCAGCAGGGCCAGCGCCTCCAACTGCCGCCCGCCCATTTCGCCGCACACGCCCAGATCGACTGGCTGGCCCACGGTCGCCTGCACGACGCGCCGCAAAAAGCGCAGAATCGCGGGGCTGAGCCAGTCGTAGCGTTCGGCCAGTTTGGGGTTCGCGCGATCGGCGGCGAACAGGAACTGCGTCAGATCGTTGGTGCCCACCGACAGGAACGACAATTTGGGGATCATCAGGTCGAGCACTTCGGCCAATGCCGGGACTTCCAGCATCGCGCCGTAATGGATTTTTTCGGGCAATTGTCGGCGCCGCGATTTCAGGAAAGCGAGCTGTTCTTCGAACACCGCCTTCGCTGCGTCGAATTCCCACGGTTCGGACACCATCGGGAACATGACATGCAATTCGCGCCCCGATGCGGCTTCGATGAGGGCACGCGCCTGCGATTTCATCAGCCCCTTGCGTTCCAGCGCCAGCCGCAGGGCGCGCCAGCCCATCGCAGGGTTCTCTTCATTCTCCTGCCCTTCGGAATTGAGGTAGGGGACCGCCTTGTCGCCCCCGATATCGACTGTGCGGAAGATTACCGGGCGGCTGCCGGCGGCGTCCATCACATCGCGATAGAGCCGCAATTGCCGCTCGCGCTGCGGCAGGGTGGCGGACACCAGGAACTGAAATTCGGTGCGGAACAGGCCGATGCCGTCCGCGCCGACCAGATTGAGGTTGGAAATATCGTCGCGCAGACCGGCATTCATCATCACCTGGATGCGGGTGCCGCAGCGGGTGAACGGTTCGACATCGCGCAGTTCGGCATATTGCGCCTGGCGTTCCCGCGTTCGGGCGAAGCGTGCGTCGAACGCGTCGGCGACCGATGCGGCGGGACGCAGGGCGGCGGTGCCCGCATCCGCGTCCAACAGCACCATGTCCCCTTCGCGCAGGATACCGCGAACGCCGCGCGCTCGGCCCAGCACGGGGATGCCCATGGCGCGCGCCACGATTACGACATGCGCGGTCAGCGATCCTTCTTCCAGGATCACGCCCTTCAATCGGCGCCGGTCATATTCCAGCAATTCCGCCGGGCCCAGGTTCTTGGCGATCAGGATCGCATCGCCGCGCAAGCCTTGCGTCGCCGCGGTGCCCAGCTGGCCCGACACGATTCGCAGCAGCCGGTTGGACAAATCTTCCAGATCGTGCATCCGGTCCGCCAGCAGCGGATCGTCGATCTCGCGCATCCGCATCCGGGTACGCTGCTGCACCCGTTCGATCGCGGCTTCCGCCGTCAGGCCGGTGTCGATCGCTTCGTTGATACGCCGGCCCCACCCTTCGTCATAGGCGAACATCTTGTAGGTCTGCAGCACGTCGTCATGTTCGCCGCCGGTGCGGAATTCCGCCTGGCTGGTCATGGTTTCGATCTGTTCGCGCATCCGGTCGAAGGCGCGATAGACCCGTTGGCGCTCCGCCTCGATATCGTCGGCCATGACCTGGTCGATGGTGATGCGCGGCTGATGGAACACCGCGACGCCGCGCGCCAGGCCCTTTACCAGCGATAGCCCGCTCAGGTTCGCCGGGCCGCTGGTTTCCGCGCGCTGGCCCGCCGCTTCCTGTTCGTCGATCAGATCGTTGTTCGCGATCAGTTCGGACAGGACCATGGCGGTCGTCTGCAACGCTTCGGTTTCGATGTCTTCGTACCGGCGCGGATCGACATGCTGCACGCACAGAACGCCGACTGCCCGTTCGCGATAGACGATCGGTACCCCGGCGAAGGAATGGAATTTTTCCTCCCCCGTTTCGGGCCGGTACTGAAAATCGGGATGGGCCTTCGCCTCCGCCAGATTGAGCATGGCGATGTTGGCAGCGATGGTACCGGTCAGCCCCTCGCCAATGGCCATGCGGGTGACGTGCACCGCCTCTGTATTGAGACCGTGCGTGGCGAACAGTTCCAGCATCCCTTCGCGCAGGAGGTAGATCGAGACCACCTCGCTATCGAGATTTTCGGCGATGATGTCGACCACCCGGTCGAGCTTGCCCTGCGCATGCATGCGCGACGCCATCACATCGTGCAGCTGCGTCAGGATCAGGCGGGCGGCATCGGCGGCGGCGGTCATAGCGGTATGCTACGCCAAGCGGGCGGCGTTGTTAATGCCGCCGCCCAACTTAATCCGGCCTAATGGGTGGCGATTTCTTCCTTCAGCCGCAGTTTCTGTTTCTTCAGGGACTGGATCGCGGCGCCGTCGGGCACGGGGCGGGACATTTCGTCGCGCAATCGGGCATCGATGCCGGCGTGTTTCGTTTCGAGCGCATGGACGTGACTGGATACCATCATTGTCTCCTTCGACTAGCTAAACGACCCTTCGTGTCGCGCGACTCGCCTATGAAAGCACGGGTCTGGCGAAACGCGATACAATCATATCGTATGATCTTTGCGAAGCGGTAAATCCGGCCTAACCGTCGAACGCTGCCACGCATGGGGTGAACGGTTGTCGCGCGCCCGACACGTAATGAAAGGGTCCAGATTTCGTGAACGAAGCCGATATGCGCAAACAGCTGACGCTGATGAAGACCGAACATCGCGACCTCGATGCCGCGATAGATGCGTTGCGCGCATCGGGATCGACCGACCAGCTGCAGATCGCGCGGCTGAAAAAACGGAAGCTCGCGCTGAAGGATCAGATCGGCATGCTGGAAGATGCGCTGCTGCCCGATATCATCGCCTGACAGGCGGACAGGCCGGTGCGCGATCGCCTTCAACTGCGGCAAACCCCTAACCCCCAATTCGGGACGTCGGCCACGCAACATGGGAAAATTTCGCGCGTCGTCTGGCGCAACCTGTTCGCCACGCATACGCATTGTGCCATGAACCAGCCGATCAGCATGAACGAAGCGGTCGTAAGCGCGCTGTATGAAGAGGCGCTGCTGCTGGCGGACGAGGTGCGCAGTGCATTCGACCTCAATCCCGTGCGCGATACGGGGCCGGCGGCGGACCGCGCCCGGCTCGCCATGTCGGTGGAAGGTTTACGGACCACCACCCGCACGATGCACGTGCTTGCCTGGCTGCTCAATTACCGTGCCTTCTTTGCCGGTGAGATGTCGGAATTCCAGCTGCGGAGGCACAGCAATCTGCCGGTCGATCGCATCGCCGAACCGGCCAATTTGGACCTGCTCGACGCATCGATCCGCGACATCATAGAACGGACCATCCGGCTTCATGCGCGGGTCGCGCGGCTGGACCATAGCTGGCGCGAACGGTTCGACATGCACCCTGCCGCGATCCACCGCCTCCAGGCGCGATTGCAGGAACGATTACGGTGTGCCGGCGGCGAAAACGTGCCGGCCTGATATCCCGGGGGCCAGGGAACGCGCGTTCGCTACACCCCGTCCAGTGCCTTGCGCCATGCGCTGACCCGTTCGTCTCGCACGGTATCCGCCATCGCGGGTTCGAACCGCTCCACCCCGCCCCGCATCGCACGGGCGGCATCGTTCAGGCTGTCGTACAGCCCGGCCCCGGTCGCCGCCAACATCGCCGCGCCCAAAGCCGTCGTTTCGACAAAATCGGGCCGCTCCACCGTCAGGTCGAGCAGGTCGGCGATATCCTGCGCCATCCAGTCGTTGGCGCTCATCCCGCCGTCGATCTTCAGATCGGTCCACCGGGCGCCATCGGCGGCGAACGCGTCGGCCAGATCGCGGGTCTGATGGGCCATCGCCTCCAGCGCGGCGCGGGCGATCTGCGCGCGGCCCGTAGCAAAGCTCAGCCCTGCGATCACGCCGCGCGCGTCTGGCAACCAGTGCGGTGCGCCCAGCCCGGACAGGGCCGGCACGATCACAACCCCGCCGCTATCCGGGATCGACCGGGCAAGCACTTCGGTTTCCGCCGCCGTGCCCAGCAGCCCCAGCCCGTCGCGCAGCCATTGCACCAGACTGCCCGCGACGAACACCGACCCTTCCAGCGCGTAATGCCGCACACTGTCCTGTTGATGCAGAACGGTGCCGAGCAGGCGGTTGTTCGATGTCGGCACCGCATCGCCATGATTGGCTAGGATGAACGCGCCGGTGCCATAGGTCGCCTTGACCTCGCCCGGCGACAGGCAGCCCTGCCCGATCGTCGCGCCCTGCTGATCCCCGACCAGCCCGGTGATGGCGATGGTCCCGCCGAACCATTCACGCCGCGTGCTGCCGATTGCGCCCGCATTGTCGACGACCTGCGCCATGGCCGCACGCGGCACCCCGAACAGATCGCATAGCCCGTCGTCGAACTGCGCCCCATCGAGCGGCAACAGCGACGTGCGGCTGGCATTGCTGGCATCGGTGACGAACGCCCCGCCGGTGAGTTTGAACACCAGCCAGCTTTCCACCGTGCCCAGCATCA
>JBASAR010000290.1:0-2038 GCA_049650705.1 Pontixanthobacter sp.
CAATGGACCAGTGCGTGCGAGCGGCACACCTAACGTGCGTGCAAGGCTGCATTGCAAGCGCATACAGCTCGCACATTAAGTGTATCGCTTACATATCACTGCACTCAAGACATGTGCTGGCATGCAGATTTACGCATGGTATGACAACGAGTGGGGCTACAGCAACCGCATGGCAGAGATCGGCAAGATGGTCATTGACAAGCTGAGTTAGTTAATCCTTGCACTGGGGTAGCTTGAAAACTACGGCGTTAGCAGGGTGCAGTTCTGTAGAAAATTTTCTTCAGATTTCTGGCATGCGCAGCACATGCGATTGTGGTGTGCGCATTGACGCGCAATATCATCCCAGCTCCAGCACGCTGCGGCTCTCAAGTTTGTGCAGGCTGCAAAGATGCATGGTGTGTTTTGCTTAGCTATGTGCACTGAGGTGCCCAATACTGCTGGCATTTCTTGACCAAGGAAGCGGGGGACTGCTCAGTAGACCAAGGAAGCAAACCTGGCATGTGGCCATGAGGGCGCTGGTATGTAACAACAGCGGTATGACCCAAAAGCGATACGAAGCTGATGTGGCACAAAGCTCGTGAGTGGTGCCCATGGTGTTGTGCAGCCGCTTGTGCATGAGTTGTTGCTGGTTGACGCAGTGGTCAGCGTGTGTACCACAGCAGCATTCACTGTGGCACCACTGCCATCTTCATCACAAGAATAATGCTCAAACGCAGGTGTACTGCCAGCTCAGATTCACCCACAGGTGTCGCTGGCGTTGTGTGCTACGATCTGTGCATGCATTGCGATGGTGCTGCGCCATTTGTATTGCGCACAAAAGGCAAGCAAAGCTGTGACCTAATCCAATGCAATAGGCTGCCCCAGCTGCACGCAACCTCATTTGTGCTCTGTGAGCGCGCGCAACCCCGGTAGATCATGCCCCTCGATCAGAGCCAAGCTGGCACCACCGCCAGTGGAAAGGTGCGTAAAGTGTTCTTGCAAGCCCATTTGTGCGACTGCTGTCACAGAGTCGCCACCTGCAAGTACCACAACGGCTGTCAAACTGACCTGCAGGGGTGGCTTCTGGCTGCACCAATTCATGTACAAGTGTCCAGCACTGCAAATTGATGATTGCCATGTACCTGACGACGCACAGCTGAATGTGAGAGCTCACCACCAACAATTGTAGTGCAGCCCTCTTGTGTCTGTTTAGCAATGCCATTTGCAATGGCTTGTGTACCGTGCGCGTACGCTGGCGCTTCAAACCTGCCCATGGGGCCGTTCCAGAAAATGGTTTTGCAACCTTGCAAGGTGGCAGCAAACGCTGCGCTGCTCTTTGGCCCAATATCTGCCCCATAGGCATCAGCAGGTATGCATGGCGCATCTGCCGTGCAGCAGTTGCGTGTGAGTGGCTGCGTGCAGCATGGCTCTTCTGCATCTAGATCATATGTGCACACCACATCGCTCGGCAGCAGCAGCTTGGTACCCTGCATGCCAACTGACACGAGCTGATCGCTACCCCAAAAGGTCAACACGTGCAAAGTGGCATGCTGAAGTCATGGCGGGATGTCAAAGTGAGGCAGCCGTGATTGTGTAGTCAGGGTGCGAGCCGAGAGATGATGGCCATACCTTTCGCTGCGCGGTATTGAGCATATCACGCGCTGCAGGCAGCCAGCTCTCCTCGATTGCGGTGCGCCCCACCGCCACGCCCTGTGCAGCAAGGAACGTAAACGCCATGCGCCCACCTATCAGCAACACATCTGCTGTCTCCACCAGCTTCCACAGGACTTCGATCTTGTCTTTCACTTTGGCGCCCCCAATCACCACTGCAAAGGGCCTGCACAGGCAGCTAGCTGTCTGAATGGAAAGCTACTAGCAAAACAGGCAGCATGTGCCAGAGCACAACAACGTCAAGAGGTGACTGTGCAGAGGAAACCCCACAGCACAACCGTTGCTGCTCATCAAACCGGCGGGAAGCCTCGCATGACGTGCAATTGATGCGCTGTCACACAAGTCCAGGGGGGCGCGCTGCCATTGCGTACCTCTGCGGTTCCTGAAG
>JBASAR010000291.1:0-1772 GCA_049650705.1 Pontixanthobacter sp.
GACTCGGAGCTCACGGCGTGCGCGCTTGGCACGGGCGCGAGCGCGGCGCCAGCTGCGTAACAGACAGCAAGCAGACACCGCGGCAGTCAAGAAGTGATAGGCACACTGGGTGTGTGACAGCTGCAGCAAAGCATGTGCGAAGAGGAGAGGCTTACGTAGTCGGCGCAGTCATCGTGCAATCACAGCGTGCTGGCCACCCATGATGCTGCGACTGCGGTGTCGTGTTGCGAGGTGGCAAATGGTTGTTGATTGGCAGCAAAGCAGTGGATGTGTGACTAAGGTCTTGCATGCAGCTGTTGTGGCTCGCCGCTGAGATACGCGGTGAGCTGCACGTCAGTGACAGAGTCGTGCGTGTTGGCAACATATCTGCCATATACTATATCACATAATTTATATGTTGGCGGTGTAAATTACACTATCCTGTTGCTCAAGCAGAGCGTGTGCCAAGCACAGACACAGCACAAGTCACGCAGTGTGCGGCTTGCAGCGTCTGCAGCAGGCATGCGCGCAGGGAAGCGGGTCAGGGGTGGCCCCAATAACCTCCCTTTGTAACGCTCACCCAGTGAGCGCGTGGCTGATGTCCCATCCATGGGATACGGCAAGACTGACAAACCGTGCATCAACGCGCCACGTCTGCACCTTCTGGGAGAGCGCGAGTAGGGCTACGCGGATGCACACTGCGCTTCTATGTCGGCTGCCAGCAGGCGTTGACAGAGACAAAGACACCGCAGCACCGCCAGTACGCTGCTGCTCTTCTGCGCGTGCGGGCCCTGACTACATGCGCTCTTCATCGCGACGCACACCGTGCACAGGTGACTGAATCAGCGCGCTCCTGCAGCTGCGATGCTTGCTGGCCTTTGAATAGCTCTTTGTCTTGCGGTTGCAGATGCATGCAGGCACTGAAGCAAGCGGGTTGCACCGAAGTAATCCTGGCCATCTCATACCGCGCTGAGGTGCGCCCGCCTGTTGCGCCGACAGCATGCACCATCTACCAATGCACCCAGCACTCTGACCGCGGCAGTTCTATGCGTCAGCACAAGCCGATTGATGCACTGGGCGGTGCGCTCAAGGCGGAGGCGGGCTTGCCCTCCACAAATCGCGCTGCAAGCGCGATGCAAGGGCAGCGTCCCTTGCTCGGTGTTAGCATAGCAGCACAGTCAGTGACTTGGTGCAGCCGCAGAACACGAGCCACTTAGCACAGGCATAGTCAAGCATGGGAAGTGGAGCTCAGGCTGGGTGCACCTTTTGCAGCCACACTCCAGAGCTCATTAACGTTTGCGCCCCACACAGAATATGTGTGGGGTGTAGACATTCCAACACCTACGCGACACCTACACCATTTTGCGGAGTTCCTGTACATGCAAATGGTGCATTACGCGAACGGACACTTTTTGAAGAAATCGCTGCGAACACAGATCTAAGGCGTGCAAGAAAATTGTGATGATTGAGCGCTGACGTGTGGCTGTGATAGATCAAGCTCACGGGCTCACTCTGTAGTCAGAGCAACAATGTGCAAAAGCGGGTCATGACGCACACCAGCCCTGTCACTATGGGACACAATGTATATGGGGCGACTGCTGAAGAGAGACCTGCATGTCAACGCAGCAGGTCGTGGCGAGGGGTACATAGCTTTACAAGGGCACCTGCGACTAGCACATTTGGCACCGCAGACTATACTTTTGGGCAGCTTACACTAGCAGCAATGGGGCACTCGGGGCAAAGGGGCAAAGCCCTGCAGAGGCGGGGCACCATACATGCGCAAAAAGAGCACG
>JBASAR010000292.1:0-7206 GCA_049650705.1 Pontixanthobacter sp.
ATGCTGCTGGTTCGTCAGTTCTTCGTCTTGTCGACCAGCTGGTTCTTACCGATCCACGGCATCATCGCGCGCAGCTTCGCGCCGACCTGTTCGATCGGATGCGCTTCCGCCGCTTTCCGGCTGGCTTTGAGTTCCGGCTGGCCCGCACGATTGTCGAGTACGAAATCCTTAACGAAGCGCCCGGCCTGGATATCAGCCAGCACGCGTTTCATTTCCGCTTTGGTTTCGTTCGTAATGATACGCGGACCGGTCTTGATATCCCCATATTCCGCCGTGTTGCTGATGGAATAGCGCATATTGGCGATGCCGCCTTCATACAGCAGATCGACGATCAGCTTGGTTTCATGCAGGCATTCGAAATAGGCCATTTCGGGCGCATATCCCGCTTCGACCAAAGTTTCGAAGCCCGCTTGGATCAGATGCGTGATGCCGCCACACAACACGGCCTGTTCGCCGAACAGATCGGTTTCGCATTCTTCCTTGAAATTGGTTTCGATAATGCCGCTGCGCCCGCCGCCGACCGCGCTGGCATAGGAAAGCGCAAGCGATTTGGCATAGCCGTTGCCACCGGATTGGCTGCCTTCCTGATGCACCGCGATCAGGCACGGTACGCCGCCGCCACGCTGATATTCGCTGCGCACCGTGTGGCCGGGGCCTTTGGGCGCGATCATGATGACATCCACGTCGGCAGGTGGTTCGATCAGCCCGAAATGCACATTGAGGCCGTGCGCGAAGGCAAGCGCACTGCCCGGCTTCATCCGTCCCGCCATGTCGTTTGCCCAGATATCCGCCTGATGTTCGTCCGGCGCAAGTATCATGACGAGGTCTGCCCATTCGGCGGCTTCCGAATTGGTCATGACGCGAAAGCCCGCATCCTTCGCCTTCTTGCGTGACGCCGACCCTTCGCGCAGCGCGACGACGATGTCGTTCACCCCGCTATCACGCAAGTTCTGCGCATGGGCATGGCCCTGACTGCCATAGCCCAATATCGCGACCTTCTTCCCCTTGATGAGGTCGGTATCGGCGTCGGCGTCGTAATAGATCTGCATGTCGGTTCCCTGTTCTGCTGTATCGTTCGTCACGCGCCCTGAGCGCCCCGCATCATGCCTGCAATACCGGTGCGGCCGACCTCGACCAGTCCCAATTCGCGCATCAATGCGATGAAATTGTCGATTTTCCCAGGCGATCCGGTCAGTTCGAAGATGAAGCTGGCGGTGGTCGTATCGACCACTTGCGCGCGGAACACATCGGCGATCCGCAGCGCTTCGACCCGCGCATCGCCGGTGCCCGCGACTTTGACCAATGCCAGTTCGCGTTCGACATGCGGTCCTTCTTCGGTCAGATCGACGACGCGATGGACCGGGATCAAACGCTCCAGCTGCGCCTGTATCTGATCGATCACCTGCGGGGGGCCGTTGGTAACCACGGTTACGCGGCTGATGGCGTGGTCTTCGGCAATGTCCGCCACCGTCAGGCTGTCGATATTGTAGCCGCGCGCGGTGAACAGGCCGGTGATCTTGGCAAGGATACCGGGTTCGTTATCGACCGTGATGGTCAGCACGTGACGTTCGCTGGCCGCGGTCTTCGCATTCATATCATACGCCATCAGACGAGCGCCTTCGCCGTATCGTCCATATTGCCCGCAACCTCGTCGCCATACATCAGCATGTTGGTATGCGCCGCACCGCTGGGTATCATGGGATAGCAGTTGGCATCCTTCGCCACGCGGCAGTCGACCATTACCGGCCCGTCATGCGCCAACATCGCGGCGATGCCCGCTTCGAGCTCGCTTTCGTCGTGTATACGGATACCGAGCCACCCATACGCTTCCGCCAGACGCACGAAATCGGGCAGGCTGTCGGAATAGGAATTGGAATAGCGACTTTCATAGGTCAGTTCCTGCCATTGGCGGACCATGCCCATATATTCGTTGTTGAGGATGAACACCTTGACCGGCAGCCGATACTGGCTGGCGGTGCCCAATTCCTGAATGTTCATCTGAATCGATGCCTCGCCCGCAATGTCGATCACCAGTGCATCGGGATTGCCCATCTGTGCCCCGATCGCGGCGGGCAGGCCATATCCCATCGTGCCGAGGCCCCCGCTGGTCAGCCATTTGTTCGGCTGAAAAAACCCGAAATACTGCGCCGCCCACATCTGGTGCTGGCCGACTTCCGTGGAAACGATAGGACTGCGGTCCTTCGTCATCTCGAACAGTTTCAAGACCGCACGCTGGGGCATGAGGACGTCGCCGGTTTCGGGATAGGACAGGCTGTTGCGCGCGCGCCAACCGGCAATGCGGGCCTTCCATTCGGACAGATCGGGGGGCGTATGGTCGGCGAGCCCTTCGACAAGCTGCTTGAGCACGGAGGCACAATCGCCGACGATGCCCAGTTCCACGGGGACGACCTTGTTGATGGAGGCGCGATCGATATCGATATGAATCTTGCGTGCTTCGGGCGCGAACGCGTCCAGTCGTCCAGTGACCCGATCGTCGAACCGCGCGCCGATGCAGACCATCACATCCGCCTTGTTCATCGCCATATTGGCCTCGTAAGTGCCGTGCATCCCCAGCATGCCCAGCCAGTCGGCATGGTCTGCGGGAAAGGCGCCTAACCCCATCAGAGTGGAGGTGACGGGCGCGCCGGTCTGCGCCTGCAATTCGCGCAAAAGGCGCGATGCCTGCGGCCCGGCGTTGATGATGCCGCCCCCGGTGTAGAAGACGGGACGCTCCGCCTTGGCAATCATATCGACCGCCTTCGCGATCTTCTCCGCCTTACCTTCGAGCCGCGGCTGATATCGGTGCGAGGCGGGCGGGGCCTGCTGCGCAGTGTCCTGCGGCGCACCATAGCCCGACACCGCGATTTGCACGTCCTTGGGAATGTCGATCAGCACCGGTCCGGGCCGTCCGGTAGTGGCAATCCGGAACGCCTCCTCCACAATAGCGCGCAAATTGGCGACGTCCTTCACCAGGTAATTATGCTTCGTACAGTGACGGGTAATGCCGATCGTGTCGGCTTCCTGAAATGCATCCGTTCCGATGAGCGCAGTCGGCACCTGACCCGTAATGACGACCATCGGGATACTGTCGAGATAGGCATCGGCAATACCCGTCACTGCATTGGTAGCCCCGGGGCCGGAAGTGACGAGAACCACGCCGGGCTTGCCGGTGGAACGGGCATACCCCTCTGCCGCATGCGCCGCGCCGGCTTCATGCCGCACGAGAACATGCCGCACACGATCATCATCGAACAGTTCGTCATAGATCGGCAGCACCGCGCCACCTGGGTAGCCGAACACATATTCGACCCCCTGCGATACGAGGCATTCGATGAGGATGGATGCGCCACTGCGCTCCGGTATCGACACTGAAATGGTTCCTTTGACTGTGCGGTCGGGTCGTTCGAACATCGCGTGTAGGGATCGATTATATCCCGTCAACCGCTATTTATGAAACAATCTTTCAAATGGAGCCAGATCGCGCTTCGCATTGGCTTCGGTCCGCGGCCAGTCACTCGGCGGCTGGTTCCGAAACCATGTGAACTGGCGTTTGGCATATTGCCGCGTGGCGAGCATTCCCCTCCCGATCAAAGTCGTCCGGTCGATGTCACCGCGTAGGAACGCCATGATTTCGCGGACGCCGATCGCACGCATCACAGGCAGTTGCGGATCGAGATGTCGGGCGGACAGTCTTTCGACCTCCTCGATCGCACCACCATCCAGCATCCGCACGAAGCGCATATCGCATCGTTCGTAAAGCGTCGCGCGATCAGGCGACAGGATCAGCGGATGAAGATCGATCGACGCGCCGATACCGCCCTCCTGCTTGCCATGATAATGAGCGATCGGGCGGCCGGTCGACCGGACGACTTCGAGCGCGCGCATGGTCCGGGTCGTATCGGCGGGGGCCAGCCGGGCGGCGGCTTCGGGGTCTTCGCCGTTCAATGCGGCGCGCGCATCCTCCCGGCTCATTCCACGGACATGTGCCCGCACGCCGGGATCGATCGGCGGGATCGGCGAAATTCCGTCGAGCAGCGTACGAATATACAGCCCGGTGCCGCCGACCAGGATCGGGACGATACGTCCCGCATGACATTGCGCGACGATCGTCTTTGCACGTCGCGCCCAGTCGGTAGTGGAACAGGCGATCGCCCCGTCCCATGTGCCGAACAGATGATGCGTCACGCCGCGCATCTCCTCTTCGGTGGGACGGGCGCTCAACGCATGCAGATCGCGGTAAACCTGCGCGCTGTCGCAATTGATGATGGCGGCGTCGCGACCCTGCGCCTGTAAAGCGAGTGCGAGATCGACTGCCAGATCGCTCTTGCCGCTGGCCGTCGGCCCTGCGATGAGCGCCAGCGGCGGTTTTGTGCCATATTCGGGATCGGGAGAACCAGCCGTGCTCATCGCGCGATTGATAGCAGACACGGCAGATATGGAAATGCGGTCGGAACGCGTTTGCGCCAAGCTTTCCGAAATGAACATGCCGGTCGCGTTGACCCGCATGCTCGATCACCATGGCGATGTCCTGCAGATGTCCCTACCCGATGGCGATGCGAGCGTACTGCGCGAGGTTGTCGGCGAGATATTCGAACCCAAAGCCGCGCTGGTCACGGACCATGAACCCGTCGTTCCCAACCTGTTCGTGTCGGACATGGATTCTACCATCATCGCGCAGGAATGTATCGACGAGCTCGCCGATTATGCCGGGCTCAAGCCGCAGATCGCTAACATTACCGAACGTGCGATGCGCGGAGAACTGCCATTCGAAGCGGCGTTGCGCGAACGGGTTCGCCTATTGAAGGGCCTCGAGGAGGCAGCGATCGCGCAGTGTCTTAACGATCGCATCGCCATGAATGCCGGCGCGCGGGCGTTGGTCGGCACGCTGAAGGCACACGGCTGCAAGACGGTGCTGGTTACCGGCGGTTTCCATCATTTCGCGGATGCGATCGCGCGGCAGGCCGGGTTCGACCGCGTCATCGGCAATCGATTGGCAATTCGTGACGGCGTTCTGACCGGCGAACTCGAAGGTCCGATCGTCGACGCTGCGACGAAACGTACAACGCTCCTTACGGAACTTGAACTGCTCGGCGACGGGGCGGTCAGCATGGCGGCGGGGGATGGGGCGAACGACATCCCGATGCTGGAAGCCGCGGATTACGGCATCGCCTATAACGCGAAACCAGCGGCGCGGGCGGCGGCGAATAGCTGGATCGAAGGAGGCAGCCTGACCGATACTCTCAAGTTGCTGCACATTCCACGCGAAAAATGGGTGGCGGGATAGGTTGCTCCACGTTATATTGACATCAGTGTCAGTAAGGAGCGCCGCATGAAGAACGAAACGATTGCCGGAACCGACATCGAATCCGCGCGCGACGGCATGCTGGTGCGGCACCCCGACCGGCCAGTCTTGAAAAAACGCCCTTACAAGGCGTTTCGCCATTTTCGTGCTTTGATCGCCGATAAGGAAGACACGGCGCAGGTTTTCGAGATATTCGACGCGCTGCCATCGGGCCAGTTTATGGACGATTTGCGCAGCTTTTGCCTGTCCGACGAAGGCGAGGCCTTGCGTGTGCGCGAACCGTTCCTGCCGCCGATGCTCGACGATCGCGATACCCTGCGCGCCATGCCGGAGGGCAGCGTGGCGCATGCCTATTGCGATTTCATGGAACGCGAAGGGTTGAGCGCCGCGGGGCTCGTTGCCGAAAGCGCACGCAGTTGGGAAAACGATACGCGCTACGACGACCTGGTGCGCTGGTACGGCGATCGGCGCCGCGATACGCACGATCTGCTGCATATCATCACCGGCTATGGCCGGGACGCGTTGGGTGAACAATGCGTACTGGCCTTTACGCACGGGCAGAATGGCGGCTTCGGCAATCTGTTCATCGCCTATCTCGGCGGAGCCGAGATCAAGCGTACTTTGCCTGCGGGACCGGCGCAAAAGGCACCGATCATGGCAGCTCTGCGGGAGGCACAGGTAAAAGGGCGTGGCCGGGCGCGTTTGTGCGAAATGCCGATCATGGATGTTCTCGCCATGCCACTGCCAGAAGCGCGAGCGCTGCTCGGTATCGCTGATCCTGCCTATTATTATCGATGCCATCGTGTGTGGCGTGATGCCGGCTACGATCCCTATGACCTACTTGGCCAGAAAGCCGCCGCCTGAGCGTTCACAGCCAGCTGGCTATAGTCTCCAACGGCTTTTTGCTCAACGCATGATCCGGCACCGTGGCATCCGATGCCGGATGTCCGACGACCACGATCATCAGCGGCTTTTCTTCCGAAGGACGCCCGCAGATGTCTCGTAAGAACCCCATCGGGCTGGGCGTGTGAGTCAATGTCGCCAGACCCGCCTCGTGCAAGGTCGCGATCAACATGCCGCAGGCAATGCCGACGCTTTCGTTGACGTAGTAATTTTGCGTTTCGCCATCCTGCGCGATACCGCCCTTACGTTGGGCAAAGCACACGATCAGCCACGGCGCCGATTCCAGAAACGGCTTGTCTGCATCCGTTCCCAGCGGGGCAAGCGCATCCAGCCATGCGCCGTTAGCCTTCCCATCGTCGCCGTCGCCACCGTAGAACCGCCGTTCTTCGGTTTCCGCCGCGGCGCGTATGGCGCGTTTCTTGCCTACCGAACGGACGCAGGCGAAATGCCACGGCTGATGGTTCGCGCCATTGGGCGCGGTACCGGCCGCCTGGATGGCATATTCGATGATGGAACGGGGAACGGGCATGTCGGCGAACGCCCGGCATGACCGGCGAGTGCGCAGACGTTCGAAGGCGGCTTCGGCGCGCCTAATACGCTCCTCATCGGTTAGATCGGGCAGGGCGGGGTAGGGTTTGGTCTGGTACTGCACGCCGAACTGCCTTTCCGCTTGTCTTGGTTCTGTTCAATGCCATCAAGTTTTCAGCCCGGTTGGAATGATGGGGGCAAGCCTTCGATAATCGCTGGATAAACGAATTGCAGTATACGCTTGCTGGCGATCAGCCCCCCATCCAATCCGTGAAGAAGCTCTCGTTCGCCTCACGCAACGCTTCGACCGAAATGTCGAACAGAACCGCATCCCCGCCGTCTTTCCAAGACAGCGTTTCCCCGCCGGTATGGCCGATCAGTTCCGCATTAATCCCCGCATCGCTGCATGCGTCGGCGAATGTCGTCCATTCGGCTGGATCGACCCCGTCCATCGTGACGATGTACCGCGCCTG
>JBASAR010000293.1:0-4853 GCA_049650705.1 Pontixanthobacter sp.
GGCGCTGGAGCGAGCAATCGCGTTCGAACAGATGGACGACATTGCCGTGCGTGTCGCCGAACACCTGCACCTCGATATGGCGCGGCGCGGTGATCCATTTTTCAAGCAGCACTTCATCGTTGGAAAAACTCGCCTTCGCCTCGCGCCGGCAGCTTTTAAGGTCGGCTTCGAATTCGGATGCGCGCTCGACCTTGCGCATTCCCTTGCCGCCGCCGCCCGCGACCGCCTTGATCAGCACGGGATAGCCGATTGCGTCGGCTTCCTTCTTCAGTCGTTCGACCGATTGATCCCCGCCCAAATAGCCCGGAGTGACCGGCACGCCGGCATCCATCATCAGCTGCTTGGCGGAATCCTTCAGGCCCATCGCGCGGATGCTGTCCGGCTTCGGCCCGACCCAAATCAGCCCCGCATCCTGCACCGCCTGCGCGAAATCGGCGTTTTCGGACAGGAAGCCGTAGCCTGGATGAATTGCCTCCGCCCCCGTCTGCCTGGCGGCGGCGATAATCGTTTCGCCAAGCAGGTAGCTTTCCGCGGCCGGGCTGGGCCCGATATGCACCGCTTCGTCCGCTTGGCGAACATGCAGCGCATTCGCGTCGGCATCGGAATAGACCGCCACGGTGGCGATGTTCATTTCGCACGCGGTACGTATGATACGGCAAGCGATTTCGCCGCGATTGGCGATCAGGAGTTTAGCAAACATGGACCGGGGATTATCGCAGATCGGACGGGTTGGCGAGGGGGTGAGAAAGGTTTCGCGCAGAGGCGCAGTGGGAGCAGAGGCGCGAAGAACCCTCGGCGCGCCGCAGATGAAAGTACCGGCAGTCGGATGCTTGCACGACAGCGGCGATCCGTTCGCGGCTTCGCCGCATGCTCGATATTCGTGCGCCCTGGTTTCCTCTACGCCCCTGCGCCAAACATAAAGCGCTTTCTATTCGTCCCGTAGCGGCTCCATCGAAGGCGGAGCGATGGGCCCGTTCATGCGGACGTTCAACAAAATGTCGCCGCGGTCCATCGGCGGTTCGTCGTCGGGCGCGCGCGGATCGTTGCGTACCGCCTCGATATAAGCGGCCGCGACATGACGCAGTTTCGCCGCCTTGCCGATATGCACGCGGTGGTCCCAGGCACGCGTACCGCGTCGCCGCACCTCATGCCCGATGGCGGTGTAGATACGCGCGGCGGACAGGATCGCCCACCGGCTGCGGAACGGCAGCCCGGTGGTGCCCAACCGCGCGCGTTTGGCATAGCGGTCCATCATCAATACCAGTCGCTCCGCCATGTCGGCGAGTTCGCGGCGGTGGTGCGGTTTGGTGTGCTGCCCCGGCTCGATGTCCTGTTCCGCCAGCCACTCCATCGGCAGGTAACAGCGCCCCGCCGCATCGTCTTCCGACAGGTCGCGCGCGACATTGGCGAGCTGGAACGCCAGACCGAGGTCGCAGGCACGGTCCATCGTAGCCTCGTCGTCGCGGCGCACACCCATCACCAGCCCCATCATCACCCCGACCGCCCCGGCGACGTGATAGCAATAGCGCAGCAGATCGGCCTGCGTCCGCGGGCGCCAATCGTCGGCATCGAGCGCGAACCCCTCGATAACGTCTTCGGCCAATTGCGGCGTCAGTCCCACTTCCTGCGCCACCTGCCCGAACGCATCGAAAGCGGGGTCTGCGGTCGGTTTCCCGTCCAATGCGCGGCCGGTCAGAACCCTGATGGAATTGAGCCGCTGCACCGCATTCGATTGATCGCCCAACGCACCGCCCATGTCCTGCGCATCGGCAATGTCGTCGCACCGCCGGCACCAGGCGTAGAGCAGCCAGACGCGTTCGCGCGTGGTTTTCGCGAACAGTTTGGATGCGATGGTGAAGCTTTTGGAACCCTCTGCGATCGCGGTATGGGCTTTGGCGACCAGTATCTTTCTATTGCGTCCTCCGCCCGGCTGCCTCGGCGTATCACGCATGATGCGCGACGGGGCCAGCATGCGTTCCGACACCTTCTGCACATTCACAGATCGTCGGCCTTCATCGCGAATATCGGCGTGTGGGGTTCGTATGCTGCCATCTTGTCCAGCAGTGGATCGATGGCCGTATCGGCAATCAGAATATCCTGATGCGCCGCGCGTACGAAACCGACATCGCCCATTTTAGCGGCGAACGCGATCAGATCGTCGTAGAACCCGAATGCGTTGAGGAGGCCCACGGGGGAGTTATGATAGCCCAGCTGCGCCCAGCTCATCGCCTCCCACAATTCGTCCATCGTCCCGACGCCGCCGGGCAGGGTGACGAAACCGTCGGAAAGATCGGTGAACATCTTCTTGCGTTCATGCATGCCGGGCACAGTATGCAAATGCGTGCAGTCCGTATTGGCCACTTCGCTGCCTGCCAGTGCCTCGGGAATGACTCCGACGACCTCGCCCCCCGCATCCAATGCGCCGGATGCGAGCGCTCCCATCAACCCAAGCCGCCCGCCGCCGTAAACCACGCCGATACCGCGATCAGCCATCGTCGCACCGACATCGCGGGCGAGTTTCATGTAACGCGTGTCGGCGGGGGTTGCGGACCCGCAATAGATGGCGAGGTGCTTCATGCGATCAGCGTTCCGCCATATCCGCAATCATCAGCCCCGCCGTCGCCTTGGCGCTGCCGACGACGCCGGGGATGCCCGCGCCGGGATGCGTGCCCGCGCCGGTGAGGTAGAAGTTTTCGATCACATCGTCGCGATTGTGGCCGCGGAACCAGGCGCTTTGGGTGAGGACCGGTTCCAGGCTGAACGCGCTGCCCTGATGCGCGCTCAAATCCTGCGCGAAATCCTTGGGCGCGTAGTGGAATTTGGTCACGATGCGGTCGTGGATGTCGGGGATCAAACGCCGCCCGACCTCATCGAGGATGCGCTTCTCCAGCTTGGGTCCGACCTCGTCCCAATCGACAGCCAGCTTGCCCATATGGGCGACCGGCACCAGCGCATAGAACGTGCTCTTGCCCTTGGGTGCCATGCTGGGATCGGTGACGGTGGGGTGATGCAGATAGATGCTGAAATCCTGCGGCAGCACACCGTGGTCGTAGATGTCGTTCAGCAGCCCCTTATAGCGTGGGCCGAACAGGATCATATGATGGGGGATGCCTGGCCAAGTGCCTTCGAGGCCGAAATGAACCACGAACAGACCGGGGCTGAATTTCTTTCGGCTGAGCGTCTTGGCATAGGCCTTGCCCCGCGGGCTTTCGGACAGAAGATCGCGATAGGAATGCATGATATCGCCATTGCTGGCGACCGCGTCGAAGCGTTGCTTGAACCCGCTTTTGGTTTCGACCTCGCTCGCGCGATTGCCGGTGGTATGCACCTGCACCACCGGATCGCCGATCATCATGGTGCCGCCCAATCGTTCGAAATGGCGGATCATTCCCGCGATCAGGCGGTTGGTGCCGCCGCGCGTCCACCATACGCCGCCATCCTTCTCCAGCTTGTGGATGAGGGTGTAGATCGCGGAGGTCTTGAACGGGTTGCCGCCGACCAGCAGCGTGTGGAAACTCAGTGCCTGGCGGATCTTCTCGTTCTTGATGTATTTCGACACGATCGAATAGACGCTGCGCCAGGCCTGTTTCTTCGCCAATGCGGGCGCGGCTTTCAGCATCGATTTGAAATCGAGGAAAGGCACGGTGCCGAGCTTCACATAGCCTTCTTCATACACCCCGGCCGAATATTCGAGGAACTTGGCGTAGCCTTCGACATCTTCGGGATTGAGCTTCGCGATCTCCGCGTTCAATTCGGCGACATCGTTCGAATAGTCGAAATTATGCCCGTCCGGCCAGTTGAGACGGTAGAAGGGATGGACCTTCATCAGTTCCACATCGTCTTTCATGTCATGGCCCGAAATCGACCACAGTTCTTCCAGACACAGTGGGTCGGTGACCACGGTCGGGCCGCCGTCGAAGATGAAGCCGTCGCGTTCCCAGTAATAGGCGCGGCCACCGGGCTTGTCGCGCGCCTCGATCACGGTTGTTTGAATGCCGGCGGATTGCAGCCGCATGGCCAGCGCCATGCCGCCGAACCCGCTGCCGACGATGCAGGCGGTCTTACCGGTCGGTTCGATCTTCGTGCCTTGGGGGCGATCCTGCGTTTCCATATTGAGCTGGGGCGCGGAATGAACGTTCATCCGATTGTCTCCTGTTGCGCCAGCAGCGGCGCGCGTTTGGTGGCGAGCGCGGCGATCGCGCCCGTAATGGGAACCGGCGGGCGGCCAATCAGCAGTCGCGCCTTGTCCGTAGTTGTCAGCCGCCCGGCATAGAAGCGTTCGATCAGCCGTTCGTCCAATCGATAGGTATGCTGGAACACACGGTAGCGTTCCTCCGGTTTGGCGGCACCGAACATCATCGAGCCGAGCAGGCGGTAGAAGGCAGTGTCGCGCCAATGGGTCTGCGCCGCTTGCGCAAGCCGGTCCGCCAGCCCGTTCAACGGATCGGCATATTCCGCAACGGCCAAAGCGGTTCGAACGGCGAAGGGCAGGGTGTAGCTGGTGAGGGGGTGAACGAACCCGCCCCGCGCACCCGCCGCCGCAACGCCGGGTAGGGACGTGTCGCGCTGAAACGCAGCGAAATCGCCGCCGGTGATGACCGGCAGAATGCCCGTTTCGGTGCCGATCGTTTCGCCGGCAATGCCCAAACGCGTGCAACAGGCGTCGATGCGGGCGGAAAGCGCCAAGCGGTCCACGGCGGGCGTATCGTCGTAATAAGTGTCTTCAATGAACAGTTCGTTCGCGGCGAGCGGGAGTGTGTAGACGAAGCGGCACGAACCATGCTGCTCGACCGCCGCGTCCATGATCGTTGGCCGCTCGATACCGTGCGGCGTGTCCGTGCGGATATGACGGC
>JBASAR010000294.1:0-3053 GCA_049650705.1 Pontixanthobacter sp.
AAACGTCACCACTCACCGTTGAAAAAGCGAAAAAAGTTTGGTTGTTTTGTTCGGTTAAGCCACTGGAAGCAGGTTTATCTTAAAGCTTTAAGCTATGACTCTGCTCAAGCTTCCGCCTTAGGTCATGACTTTCCCCAAGCTTCGGTTTTGAACGGTGAGCTTTGTAAGCAAGCAAAACAAGTAAAAAAACAACACGCTTTCCATTCTACGTTATTTCAGTTTGGTTTGAAACCAACACACTTTCCCAATTTGGCACACGACGTAACCTGTTGTCACAACAATAATAACAATGCTTGTGGTCTGTTCTACCGTGTTGTTGAAAACACTTACGGTAAATCTGCCACGATAGAACCAAAACCGGTTCTGAACAACCGCGCCTTAAACGACTTCTATGAACAAAGAAAAACTAGCCGAAAACAGAAACAAAGCCTAGTCAATAACCTTGAACAAGGATTTAACGCACTGTTAAAAAAGGCCTATGGCAGAGAAGAAAAGAAAAAACGTGTTGTTTTAAAACTTGCTTATCAGCACGTAAAAGAAAAACCCAACACAAAAAAATTTAAACATAAAGTTGTTAAACAACGCATCCAACGATGGCTTAAGGCCTATTGGCATTACCAATTGAACGGCGGCAACACGCAAGCTCAGACCCAGTTTTCAACGCTTCGGAAAAAGGAAAGCGCGGCTCAAAAACAACGTGACAATAAAGATTATGGGAATTTCAACGTTAACCTTGCCTTTAACCAACAAGCCAACCGCCGTTCTCAAACCCGTAGCCCCTGGTTGGAAACACAACACGTCACGCAGCAAACGGAAACTTATGCTTGGCCCAGTGTCTGGCTCAGTGTCAATCTTCGTTTTCAACACGGTTTAAGAGGCAGTGACCTAACCCTAGGGCAAGAAGCTAGGCAAGCTTTAGACCAATCGGCAAAGCTACACGACTCAGTTAAAAGCGTCACTAGTGAGCGGCTACGAGACTATGCACACTATAATGTACACTATCACTGGTGGGCACGTTTCCCCAGCTTTTTCGTTGCTTGCGAAGAGGACGAAGAAGAAAACAAAAACGGAAAAGCTGGAGAAAACAAAAAAAACCACATTAGCAAAGGCAACCACAGTGGAGCCAAACAGCGCAAGTACACGTATCAAAACGGTGGCGTAAGTTTAGCGGCCTATGGCAATTGCGCGATCCACGCACGCACGGCTTGGCGTTCGGTTTATGCTAACCTAGATCAATATGTTGCTGCGACTGCAACGTCTCGTCTAAAATACAATCTCCGAAGAAAAATACAGCCTTATGTTGAGGTACGTGCTCACCTGTTTTTTCAGTCGGCTGCCTGTTTGGCCACGGTAACGGTTAGTGGTAAAAAAAGCTTACAGCAGAACTTTGCAAGAAAGCATGCCAAACCACGCATAAGCCACACTAAGGCTTACTTGTGTGTAGCCGAAGGCCAACAAAAACAAAAAATAAAAATAAGCCCTAGGCATTATGCACTTCGATCACGATTTGAAATCAGAAAGACACCCCACCCTCGTAACCCCGTTGCTTCTAAATATTATGCAAACTTAACCCAAACCCGATTTCAATCAAGCTTAAACAAAGCGCAATATTTAGCCCTGATCAAACGCGATCAGGGTCGCCTTATAAGCGCGCATGGTTCTCGAAACGTTGGCAATCTAAAGAAAAATTTGGTTTTTTATTTTCAACTCGCGTCAACGCTGGGTGATAAAAGCGAGCCTCTCGCAAAGCAACAGCAAGCAACCATAAAACATCAACGCCATTTCTTAAAATTAATCCGAAGCCACGTTGCTAATGATGATAAAATAGCACTGAACAACGTACTTGCTTATTACTTGCAAATACGTAAAACGAAAGCACGTTTGGCTTCTTTACCATTCAGCCAAACCACCAGCTTCCAACAACCTCAATACGCTAGCGCCGGCTTTGCAAAAAGCTGTGATTTCGACAGCCGTTTACAAAATCAGACACAGCAGGACCTAAAGTTACAACAGGACCTAAAGTTACAACAGGACCTAAAGTTACAGCAGGACCTAAAGTTACAACAGGACCTAAAGTTACACTGCTATGCTTGTCATGACTTGTTCACCAAGAAAGAAAAGGGCTCCAGTCATTTCACGCAACCCTACGTAGAGCCTACTGAAAAGCTGAACCAAGCTTTAAATTTAGACCCGTGGCAACCCATTTGGCTTCGTAAAACGTGTGTTAAGGTTTATAACCTGGTTGATTTTGAAGCGATCTTCGCCGTACTAGCCCCGATCATGGTAGAATGCGGTTTGAAAGCTGGCCAATGGTGTGAGGCTAAGCGACTTGACAAGCGAATCAAAGCCATCAGGGCACGTAGGTTAGACGCCAAAACAGAGCTAGCCAAGTTAATTGAAATAACCAGAGGCACCGCGGAAACGAAACGCAAACGATTAGTCCAAATAAGCGATTTAATTATCGACAGCCGGTTTGACGACCAAACCAAAATAAAAAAGTTAAGGGCGCTAAAGAAAGCACACGGCCTAAGTGTAGACATAAGCCCAGGAGACTTTCAGGCCCAACGAGACCAAGCGATTAAACGAAAAGCGCTTCAACAAAAAATAGTCAAACGAAAAACAGTCAAACGGGGTTTGGCTCGTGTAAAACCATGGGCTCGTAGTCCTAACGTCACGCGCCTTTTAAGAACTAGGTTAAAAGCCATCGTGTTAAAGCGATGCCATAAAACCCTTTTGGCAACTGACCTTTCAACGCGAGTCTCCCTGGAAACATGGTTTGACCGTTTCCAAAAAAATTTTCATGTTGAAGCCAGTTTCCGCAACACGCACGCCTTTGCTTGGCTAGCACCGGATTCGTTTTTGCCGCCTAGTGACCCTTGGGAAAAACCGGGTGCTGTCACATATTCTCCGGGGTTGACAAGACCCCATTTGCATTTTTATCAACATCACGTGCACCCACAAAAACGCCATCGACGATGGCGTTACAATATGTTACAAGCCCATATACCAAATCATATTAAATCAAATCCTGGTTATATTACCAATAATTACTG
>JBASAR010000295.1:0-6215 GCA_049650705.1 Pontixanthobacter sp.
CCCGAGCCGGAAAACGGCCAGATTTTGGAGTGAGCGTTACCTATGGTCGCCGCAATCCCGATTTTGGTGACACTGTCTCGGTAATGGGATCGATTACTTTGCCGATCTTTACCGACCGGCGGCAAAATCCACGCATCGCGGCTGCCGAGTCCGAAGCCACTGCTATTTCGGCCGAACGCGAAGACCGTCGGCGCGCGTTAATCGCAGAATTCGAAGCCGATCTAGCCAAATGGCGAAGCGCAGTGAGGCAATGGGAGCGTGCACGTGCGCAGCTACTTCCGCTGGCGCGCAACCGGGCCGATCTTGAAATAGCCAGCTTCGCCGCCGGACGCGCGGATCTCGTTGATGTGATCGCAGCCAAATCTGCGCTTGCGCTTCTGGAATTAGAAATCCTCGATCGAGAACAGAATGCCGTTGGGGCAGCAGTGACACTGCGACTTACCTATGGGGAGGATCGGCCATGAAAGCCGCTCTCGAACGCCTGACACCGCGCCAGCGCTCCTATCTGGCGGCGGCTGGCATCGCGGTTGTAAGCTTGGCGGCCGGTTATGGACTGTCGACGCTCGGCGAGAACGGCGGCGGCGGCAACGCTGGCTCCGACTCCGAGTGCGAGGAAGTGCTCTACTGGTATGATCCCATGGTGCCTGACCAGCGCTTCGATGAACCGGGCAAATCCCCGTTCATGGATATGCAGCTGGTGCCAAAATGCGCTGGCGGCGAAGGACAGGGCGGAGATGGAGTTGCCATAGATTCCACGTTGGTCCAGAATTTCGGGATACGCACTGTCGAGGCGGAATATGGCGTTCTGGAACCCGAAACGAGCGTGACCGGGACGCTTGCTTACAATGGCAGCGAGATGGCGATCGTCCAGCCGCGCGCCGGAGGGTATGTCCAGCGAACCTATGGGCACGCACCGCAGGACCTGATTGCCAGCGGAGCCCCCATCGTCGACATTCTGGTGCCTGAATGGGGCGGCGCACAACGAGAATATCTGGCGGTTGCTGCGACTGGCGACGCAGCGCTGACCCGCGCCGCACGCGAACGTTTGCTTCTTCTTGGCATGCCTGCCTCAACCATCGCCGCGGTCGCGAGAAGCGGTAAGCCGCAATCGACAATTACCGTAACTGCCCCCCAGTCCGGCGCGATCACAATGCTAGGTGTGCGGCAAGGCATGACTGTGTCGGCAGGGCAGACACTTGCCGAGATCAGCGGATATAGTCCGATCTGGCTGGAGGCTGCAGTGCCCGAGGCTTTGGCTGGAAGCGCCCGTGTCGGACAGCCGGTCAGTGCGACGCTTACCGCTTTTCCTGGCGATCGCTTTGCAGGTCGCATCATCGCCATCCTTCCGAGCGCTCAGGATGCCAGCCGCACGATCACGGTTCGTGCGACCATGCCAAATCCCGGACTTCGGCTCAAACCGGGGATGTTCGCGCAGGTCACACTCGCACCCGAGCGGCGCGAAGCACTTCTCATTCCTTCTGAAGCGGTCATCCGCACCGGCTCGCGGGTTCTTGTGATGATAGCGCAGAAGAACGGTGGTTATCGGCCTGCGGAAATCCGGATCGGCCGGGAAGCGAACGGGCAAACCGAAGTGCTTGCCGGTCTGGCAGCGGGAGAGAAGGTGGTCACGTCGGGCCAGTTCCTGCTCGATTCCGAAGCCAGTCTGGCCGGGATCGATATACGGCCCGTCGACGAAGCGCCCGCAGCTGCACGAAGCGGCGAACCGCCAAAGCAACGCGGCCCCGAAACCTACCGTGCCACTGGTTCAATCGAGAGCATAACCGCGCGCGGCGTCACGCTCCGACACGGACCGGTTCCTGCCCTCGAATGGCCTGCAATGACGATGACTTTCGCTAGTAACGGCCCAACTCAGATGCGCGGTTTCAAACGTGGTGACAGGGTCACCTTCACATTCGAGCAGGCAGACAGCGGACCGCGACTTGTCTCCATCTCGAAGGCCAGCCAATGATCGCACGGATCATCGACGCCTCCATTGCCAACCGCCTCTTCGTTGTGCTGGCGGCGATCGGGTTGGCGTTGGCGGGATTTTGGGCGGTGCGCACGACGCCTGTCGATGCATTACCGGATCTGTCGGACGTGCAAGTCGTCATCCGCTCGAACTATGCCGGACAGGCGCCCCGGATCGTTGAGGATCAGGTGACCTATCCGATGGCGACAACCATGTTGTCGGTTCCCGGCGCAAAGACTGTGCGCGGTTATTCCTTCTTCGGCGATAGCTATGTTTACGTTATCTTCGAGGACGGCACCGACCTTTACTGGGCACGCTCGCGCGTTCTGGAGTATCTCAATCAGGTGCAGAATCGTCTCCCGGAGGGAGTCCAGAGCACGCTCGGGCCCGACGCCACCGGGGTCGGCTGGATCTACGAATATGCGCTGGTCGATCGCAGTGGCGGTCATGATCTTGCTGGCCTGAGGAGCCTGCAGGACTGGTTTCTGCGCTACGAGTTGAAAACCATTCCCGGCATCGCCGAAGTCGCCAGTGTGGGCGGAATGGTGAAGCAATACCAGATCGTGCTCGATCCCTATCGCATGGCATCGCTTGGTGTAACGCATGCCGAAGTGGTCAGTGCGGTGCAGGCGGGCAACCAGGAAACTGGAGGCTCCATCATCGAGATGGGCGAAGCAGAATACATGGTCCGCGCGTCGGGCTATCTCGGAGATCTGTCTGATTTCAGGAGTTTGCCGCTGCGCACAGAGACGGGGGGTGTGCCGGTCACGCTGGGCGATGTAGCCAACATCCAGATCGGCCCCGAACTTCGTCGTGGTATCGCCGAGCTGAACGGTGAAGGCGAAGTGGCCGGCGGTATCATCATTCTGCGCCAGGGCGCCGATGCGCGCGGCGCAATCGAGGCCGTGGAGGCCAAGCTCGATCAATTGCAGGCGAGCCTGCCTGAAGGGGTGGAGATCGTGACCACCTATGATCGTTCGCAACTGATCGATGCCTCGGTCGAGAACCTCACTAACAAGCTCATCGAGGAATTCATCGTTGTCGCGCTCGTCTGCCTGTTATTCCTGTGGCACGCGCGCTCGGCATTGGTCGCGGTCGTCACGCTGCCGCTGGGCGTGCTGGCTGCATTTGTGGTGATGCGCTTTCAGGGGGTGAACGCCAACATCATGTCACTGGGCGGCATCGCCATCGCCATCGGCGCGATGGTCGATGCGGCCGTGGTGATGATCGAAAACGCGCACAAACACATCGAACGCTGGACCGAAGACAATCCCGATACGGTTTTGTCGGCAAACGAACGCTGGCGGATCGTGGCGGACGCCTCGAAAGAGGTCGGTCCGGCGCTGTTTTTCAGCCTGCTGATCATCACCCTGTCGTTCCTGCCGGTGTTTACCCTACAAGCGCAGGAGGGGCGGTTGTTCGCTCCGCTCGCCTTCACCAAAACCTATGCGATGGCCGGGGCAGCGATTTTGTCCATCACGCTGGTGCCGGTGCTGATGGGCTGGCTCATTCGTGGGAATATCCCACGGGAAGACCGCAATCCGGTCAACCGCGTGCTGACCCGCGCTTATCGCCCCGGCCTCGACTGGGTAATGCGTCGCCCGAAAACCACCTTGGCGATTGCCGGACTTATATTCCTGACTACGCTTATCCCGTTTTCACGGCTCGGCGGCGAGTTCCTGCCTCCACTGGACGAAGGCGACCTCCTATACATGCCGAGCGCACTGCCCGGCTTGTCTCCAGGCGAAGCTTCCGCACTTCTCCAGCGGACAGACCGGCTGATCAAGACTGTGCCCGAAGTGGAGACCGTGTTTGGCAAGGCCGGACGTGCCGATACGGCCACTGATCCCGCCCCTCTGACGATGTTCGAGACGACCATCCGCTTTAAGCCGCGTGACGAATGGCGCGATGGGATGACCCCTGACAAGCTCGTCAATGAGCTCGACCGTGCCGTGCAGGTGCCGGGCCTTGCCAATGTCTGGGTGCCGCCGATCCGAAACAGGATCGATATGCTTGCAACCGGGATCAAGAGCCCGATCGGGGTCAAGGTTTCTGGCGAAGATCTGGCAGAAATCGAGCGTGTCGCCTTGCAGGTTGAACTTGCTGCAAAGGACGTGTCCGGGGTCAGTTCCGCGCTCGCCGAACGGCTATCGGGCGGGCGCTACATCGACGTTGATATAAATAGACTGGAGGCTGCGAGATACGGTCTAAATATCGCTGACATTCAACAGATCGTGTCCGGCTCGATTGGAGGCGCAAACGTTGCCCGCAGTGTCGAGGGTCTCGCACGGTATCCGATCAATGTCCGCTACCCGCGTGAAATCCGCGACAGCGTCGGTAAGATCCGCAATTTGCCGGTGCTTACGCCCTTAGGCCAGCAAATCACTCTCGGCACGGTGGCACAAATCCGGGTAAGCGACGGTCCGCCCATGCTGAAGAGCGAGCAGGGCAGACCAACCAGCTACGTGTATATAGATGTTCGGGGACGCGATCTGTCATCGGTGGTCGGTGAACTGCAGGAGGCTATTGCTGCGCAAGTTGATCTGCCTGCCGGCATCAGTCTGTCTTACGCCGGGCAGTTCGAATATCTGACGCGTGCTTACGAACGCTTGCAGATTGTCGTTCCTGCAACGCTAGCCATCATTTTCCTGCTCCTCTATCTGATTTTCCGCCGGTTTGATGAAGCCCTGCTGATTATGGGCACATTGCCCTTCGCTCTCACCGGCGGGTTCTGGCTGCTCTATTTGATGGGATACAACCAGTCGGTGGCAACTGCCGTCGGATTTATCGCGCTGGCCGGAGTGTCTGCAGAATTCGGTGTCATCATGCTGATATACCTGAAGGCGGCGCTGGAGAAACGCGGTGACGATCCAGACGCACATGAGGTGTCGACCGCAATTCGCGAAGGCGCGCTGCTGCGCGTGCGGCCCAAAGCGATGACCGTGGCGGTCATCCTTGCTGGCCTGTTTCCGATACTGATCGGGACCGGAGCAGGCTCCGAAGTGATGAGCCGCATTGCCGCACCAATGATCGGCGGCATGATTACCGCTCCCCTCCTGTCCATGTTTTTGCTTCCCGCTGCCTATCTGTTGATGCGGCGACCCCGGGCTCCAAAGCCCACCCAACCCGAAGGAGAAGAACAATGCTTACCCGAAACTGCCTGATAGCAATCGCAGCGCCGATGGCGCTCACCGCCTGTGGAGGTGCGGCCGATGATACGGCTATGACCGACCAGGCGATGACTGCCGACGCCCCCATGGCAGGCGATATGCAGATGTCGGACGATATGCCGATGATGAGTTCGGATGAGGCAGGCACAGAAGCCAGCGCCGAAGGCACCATTACGAACATCGATGAGGAAGCCGGCACGATCACAATCGACCACGGTCCGGTTCCCGAGGTCGAATGGCCTGCCATGACCATGGGCTTTGAAGCGAACGAGACACAGCGATCCACCGTCGCTGTCGGTGATGAAGTGAACTTCACGTTTGAAAATTCCGCAGCTGGCGCAACGATCCTGTCCATAACCAAGAAGTGAGCCCTTGGAGGTGTCGTGACAGACTCCGGCACCTCCCTGATTTCTCAAGGAGATAGTGTGATGATGAACGGTTCGATGATGGACGGGGGAATGATGAGTGGCGGAATGATGATCGCGATGGGCGCGTTCTGTCTGCTGACATTGGTGTTGATGATCCTGGGTGTCGCTGCGCTCGTAAAATACCTTCGTTCGTGAGGGTGTGATGAGCGGTAACGATCTGAAAGGCTGGACCCGGCGACGCCTCATGCACACCCTAGGCGGCGCCGCAGGACTTATTGCAATGGCACCGCTTAGTGCATGCAGTGGTCGAACTCGTAGCGGTTCCGATGGCACTGTGGATGAGCAGCCGCTGGCGATACCGCCGCTTGAGCAAGGTTTAAAAATCGGTGGTGAACGCCAGTTCGATCTTACATTGCAAAGTGGCGAGAAATCTTTTGGCGGCGACCGCCTGTCGTCGACAATCGGGATCAATGCTCCGTATCTTGGTCCGACGCTTCAATTGCGCCGCGGCGAGCGCGTGCGGTTTGACGTCCAAAACGAATTGCAAGAAAGCGCGACAATCCATTGGCACGGGTTCGAACTTCCCGCTGCTGCAGACGGCGGTCCACATCAAATGATCCGTCCCGGTGAGCGCTGGAGCCCATCGTTCGAAGTGCGACAAAGGGCTTCGCTTTATTGGTATCATTCCCACTTGCATCGAGGTGCCGG
>JBASAR010000296.1:0-3820 GCA_049650705.1 Pontixanthobacter sp.
ACGGCACCACCCGTCGGCACAACTGGTGCGATATCCGCCGGCTCCACTTCTAGTGATGCCGCGTCTACATCCGAAGCGAAAACGCGTTTCAATGCGGCACTGGATGAAGCGAAGGCCGGCGCTACGGCGCTGAAAGGCGAGGCATCGGACCGTGCCGCATCCTACCGCGAACAGGCACGGGACAAGTCCAAGGATATGAGCGCGGATGCCAAGGTGAAAGCCAACGAACTTGCTATCGACGCAAAAACGAAGGCCAGTGGCGGCATCTCTTCGCTCAGCAAGACGGTATTGGATAACGCCGGTATGATCGATGAAAAACTCGGTCAAAAATATGGTGATTACGCACGTACGGCATCGCGTAAGCTGGATGAAACCGCGACGACCCTTGATCAGAAGAGTGTCGATGAATTGAGCGAAGATGCGCGAGCAGCCGTGCGCAAAAGTCCCGGCATGGCGGTCGGCGCAGCAGCGATGGTCGGCTTCATGATCGCGCGGCTGTTTTCCGGCGGACGTCGTTAATCGGGGGCAGCGACATGCTCGACGCAGAGTACGACGATAGAACGACGATCAATGATGGCGAACCTGTCGATACCGTAGAAACGACGGCGTCGGCCGGTTCTCTGACCGACGATATCAGTGCCTTCTATGACGATGGGAAAACATACGTATCAGCGGAATTGCAGTACCAAAAAACCCGACTGGCGTTCGCGGCCGATAGAACCAAGTCCGGCGCGGTATATTTGTTTGCCGGTTTGGCGTTTCTGCATCTGGCTTTGATCGGTTTGGTCATTGGTTTGATCATGTCGCTGGCGACATTGGTGGGACCGTTCGGCGCGACGGCAATCGTCGTTTTGGTACTCCTGGTAGCCGCCGGTTTCGTCTTGTTTTTGGCAAAATCGAAATTTTCCGCCATGTCGAAAGCATTGAAGGAGAGCGGCCGTGAGCGCTAACCTCCATATCCAACTTGTCGAAGATCGTGCCATGCGCGACGCGGCGAAGGGGTTGGTCAAGGCTGATGTCGCGCATTTAAAGGCGGATTTTAAAGGGAAAAGTTTGGGCTCTCGCCTGTCCAGCCGTGCCAGCGACGGTGCGGCTGAGGTGTTTGAGGAAGCCTCTGCCATCGCAAAGGACAACAAGGGCGTATTGGCTGTTCTGATCGCAGCCATTTCAATATGGTTTGCGCGAAACCCTATTCTATCATTATTCTCGGATGATGATGCCGGGGGCGATACGACCTATGACGATCTCGACCGAGAAATCCATGACCGTAATTGAATTCTAGGAGTATAATATGTCGAGTGAAGAAAAGCGTCAGGAACTCAAAGCCAAAATCGAGGCGGCAGAACAGCGAAACGAAAATCGAACCTTGGGCGATCAAATGTCGGATGCAACCGATAGCGCGACGCAGTTCGTGAAAGATCATCCTCTTGCGACTATCGCAGGCGTCGCCGTCCTTGGTCTTGCCATCGGTGCAATGACACGTCCGGGCCGGCGAGCGGGCGCAGAAGCCGGTCGCCGCACGAGTGCCTTCGCAAGCCGCGCTGCCGATCTGGGAATGCTGTATGCTGGCAATTTGTTCGACACCGTGGAAGATTCGGCACTCGCCGGTAAAGATCATATCGAAGATTTCGGGGCCGCAGCCGGCGACAATGCGCGTTCGCTTCGCCGGCGGGCCAGTTTTTCGGGCAGCAATGCAGCAGCGTCCGCGCGTGAATGGGCGCGCGATACCGGTAAAAGGGCGAACCGTTCCAAACGGAACCTTAGGTTACGTGCCAAGCGCTGATTAGCGACCTCGATATAACGATGAGCGGTGTCGTGAGTTTACTCGCGGCACCGTTTCCATTTAAACAATCGGTTAATTCTTCGCATATCTATTTATCAACCGAAAGCATCGTACCATGCAGGAAACAGAATTCAAGCAAGCCCTCCATCTGGTGATGGGTGGCCGTGTGAACGATCCCCGCTCGACAGAATTTCAGGATCCCGAAAGTATCCACGTAGTTGGCGTGTTTAGCGATTACGACACTGCCGTCGAAGCATGGCGTAGCAATGCACAGCGTACAGTTGACGATGCAGAAATGCGCTACGTCATCGTACCATTGCACAAACTGCTAACGCCAAATTCCTGAACGATAAACAGTTCGAATCTGCATAAACGCCAAATCCGATTGGCTTGGTAAAGATCGAGCGTCTCACCTATTGAAGCATCGGCTTCGAAGGACGGTGGGAGAGCTATATCGCTGTGCCAAACGGCACGGCGCACGATTATCCGAATTTGCGCCTACAAATATTCGATCTTTTGGATCAGGTAGAACTTGTCGCCGGATGGTACCGTGACCTCGACTTCCTCGTCCAAATGCTTGCCGATCAGCGCCCGGCCGATAGGGGAGTTGTAGGATATCCGCCCACTCCCTGCATTCGCCTCGGTTTCCCCGACGATTTGATATGTGATCGGCTTATCGTCCTCGTCCAGCAATGTGACGGTCGCGCCGAAAACCACCTTGTCTCCCGATAGCGTTTTGGGATCGATAATCTGAGCGCGGCTAACCTTGCTTTCGATATCGCCGATCATGGCTTCGACCTGGCCCTGACGTTCCTTTGCCGCATGATATTCGGCGTTTTCCGACAAATCACCATGGGCGCGTGCTTCTTCGATCGCATCGACGATACGGGGCCGTTCGGCGCGCAACAGCTTCAATTCCGCCGTGAGCTTCTCGTAACCCTCGGCAAGCATCGGAACCTTTTCCATCGTAATCCTCGTCTTATCTGTAAAATCCGCCTTTGCCGAAGGAAAGTTCGAAGCCACGACGCCTGTTAAAGGTCGCTCGGGTTCCAAAACGATGTCGAGAAAGGTTGCGGTGTTCCTAGCCGTAATAGTCCTGCAGCGACCGGACTTCAAGCGCACTCGGGCTGACCGAACGAATGGCTTCCGACGCAGCCAGGGATGCAGCCGCAGTCGTGTAATAGGGTATTTTCATCTCCAACGCGGTGGCGCGGATGGATTTGCTGTCGATTAGGCTTTGCCACCCCTCGGTCGTGTTGAAGACCAGCGCAATGTCGCCATCGATCATGCGGTCCACGATATGCGGCTGCCCTTCGGCGACCTTGTTGATCCGTTCGACCGAAAGCCCCTGCGCGTTCAGATATGCCTGCGTGCCGGAGGTCGCGACGATCGTGAACCCCTGTTCCAGCAATATCCGCACGGCCGGCACGATGATCGGCTTGTCGCTTTCCTTAACCGAAACGAATACGATACCTTCCGTCGGCAATGTCACCCCTGCCCCCAGCTGCGACTTGAAAAACGCGGTTGGGAAATCGCGGTCGATACCCATGACTTCGCCGGTCGATTTCATTTCGGGGGTCAGCACCGGGTCGGCGCCGGGGAACCGGGCGAAGGGGAATACGGCTTCCTTGACCGCCATATAATCGAGATCGCGCCTGAACGGCGGAAACGCGTCCAGCATTTCGCCCGCCATGACCCGCGCGGCGATCTTTGCGACGGGTTGCCCAATCGCCTTGGCGACGAACGGCACCGTGCGGCTTGCCCGTGGATTGACCTCGATCAGATAAACGTCTTGGTCGATAACGGCGAATTGTACATTCATCAGACCGCGCACGCCCAACGCCATGGCCAACGCCTCGGACTGTCGCTCCATTTCCGTAACGATCTCGGCGCGCAACGAATAGGGCGGGATGGTGCAGGCGCTGTCCCCCGAATGTACGCCCGCCTCTTCGATATGCTGCATCACGCCGGCCACGGATACGGTGACCCCGTCGCACACTACATCGACATCGCATTCCACGGCATCGCGCAGATATT
>JBASAR010000297.1:0-1845 GCA_049650705.1 Pontixanthobacter sp.
GCCTTGAGCAGGCTGTGAAAAAATCTGTGGTCTTGGTATAACATAATACTAGCAGATTTTTTCAAAGTCACATTACTGCCCACAAACGCGACGTGCCACATGGGCACACTTGCCACCTCGCGGCATCTGTAACAGTTGTTGTCATTTTGTGCGCTTGGTACATCATTTGTGCACAATGCACGCAGCTGCAGTCATCAAGATCACATTCATCAAAGGGCATTCACGTCACGTGTGCCCCACCGTGTCCATGAGGCATTGCACATAGTGTTGCAGGTATCCTACATGCCTGCATCGCACTAACGGCGCGCCACACCTGGGTGCAGGGCACACCGGAAGCTCAGTTTGTGTTAGTAGGTATTCGCGCAGATGGCGCACATGTGCAACATGGCCACACATTAACACAACCTCGCCTCTGTTGTTGTGTAATGCTTGTGCCAGCTGGGCGACGGTGCACGCAATGTTGAATCTGTCAAGCGGATGGCCATTCACATTGAATTCATAGTTGAAGCGATCGCCGTGCTCGCACCGGGCCTCACATAGGATCTGTGGTATCATATCAACAGACCCGTCGATCTCATTGTTACAAAAGACACAGTGTGGTCTAAGAACAGCAAGATCATTGCCATTGCCAACATCATTGCTCTGCACATTGCCACCTCCATTGTGTTGGCACGCATGGCCATTCACACTTGCACTTTGAGCAAGACGACCCCCTGTGAGTATCACCGCCCCCAGCACACACGTTGATACGGCGGCAACAATATCCGACATGCCGCGTTTCAACGTGAGTCAAGAGGGTAGTCTGCATGTCGTGCTGCTAGCTTCAGGCCACCTTGCCCAAATGCGTGCGCACCCCGCATTCACACCGCCCCTTACAGTGCCATCGATACGACTATTCGAAGAGGCACAACGTGATTCAAAAGTAGCAAGACACTTGTCATTGCAGCCATCATCGCTATCACCACTATGCACTCTCTTGCTGTGACCATGCCTGCAACCACTTGCAAACCCAAACAAATGCGCCTTGGCACACATCAACATGCATATATGTACGCATTGCACACTAACAGCCGAAATGCACAAATGTTGAGTCACTACGCATTCAGAATCAAGCATGGCACGCGATCGCGCATTGCCCGCACGCAAGCGAATGCACGCATCATGCATGCCAACAACCCCGCCGCACAGCGTGATGCATACACAACTTTAGTGAGGCATCACCCACCAGCCTGCTACCGCAGCTGATCCACAAAACAGACACTCTGATAAATTGTTGCTCACGTCCTGCATATGCAACCCAAAGCCGAGCCAAGCAGCCAGTGAAATGGGCGGCTGCTCAAACCAATGCCACAAACCTGCTTGCAAGCTTGGCGCACGGACTGAATTCACAGCTTTGCTGCAGCTTTAGCGAACACAATCCCGCTACGATGTACAAGCCAAATCATGCATACAAATACTCAGCACTGCCTTGCGAGCTGAATCGTAACAATCCCAAGAGCTCAGAAAGCACAACAGGCAAGCACTGTAGACCGAAGCAGTCTGCTAGCACAACACAAGCAGCGCGCTGTAGAGTCCGACCGCTCCCAAGCGCATCAAAGCAGGTTCCGTAACACAAACATGCTTTATACTATGCTTTTCATGCAATTGTTGCCCTGCTAGAGGGCGCAAAGCACTTCCGATGCGCTGATGTAGCGCTACTTCCGATTCGAGAGGTGCAGCTCCCAGGGCACAGAAAGCACGCCTGCTTACATCGATAGTTTTGCACTCAAATACTCACATTTACATATACTCACCTTACCGTACTAGTTGCAACTAGTACGGTAAGGTGAGTATATGTAAATGTGA
>JBASAR010000298.1:0-8261 GCA_049650705.1 Pontixanthobacter sp.
CCGGCGTGGTCCGACCTGCCTTTCATCGTGTTGACCGACAAGACGGGCACGAAGCGCAGCGGGGCGGAAACGGACCGGATCGACGCGCTCAACAATGTGGTGCTCCTGCCGCGACCGCTCCACGGCGACGATCTGCTGCGCGCGGTGCGTTCCGCGCTGAAGGCACGCGCCCGTCAATACGAGGCGCGCGAACGGCTGGAGGAGCTGGAAACGCAGGGCAGGCTGCTGCGCGACAGCGAGGCGAAATTGCATGCGATGGTCAATTCGATCGATCAGATGGTCTGGTCGACCCTGCCCGACGGCCATCACGATTATTTCAACAATCGGTGGTACGAATATACGGGCGTGCCCGCAGGCTCCACCGACGGGACCGCATGGAACGGTATCTTCCATCCCGACGATCAGCCGCGATCCGCCGCGCGCTGGCAGCAATCGCTCGATACCGGCGAACCCTATGAAATCGAATACCGGTTGCGCCATCGATCCGGCGAGTACCGTTGGGTTCTGGGCAAGGCACAGCCGGTGCGCGACCGGCATGGCGCTATCACCCGCTGGTACGGCACCTGCACCGATATTCACGAACAGATCGAAGCGCGCGAGGTTCTGGCCCGCACCCGGCGCGATCTGGAGGTCGCCGTACGCGAACGGACCGCGGAACTGGGCGATATGCGCCGCGAGCGGGATCGCGCATGGGATACGTCGGTCGATCTGTTGACGATCGTGCGGCCCGATGGCGTCATTCAGGATGCCAATCCCGCATGGAAGCCGCTGATGGGGTACGATCCCGATGCGATCGTCGGCGCCAATTTCCTCGACATCGCGCATCCGGACGATGTGGACGAAACGCGGCGCGTATTCACCGAGGTGTTCGATGCGCCATTGATCGAACCCTATGTCTTTCGGATGCTGCATACCGGCGGCACCTATCGCCATTTCGCTTGGACCGCGTCGGCGCATGGCGGGTTGGCCTATCCCGCCGGGCGCGACGTGACGCAGCAGATCGAACAGGCGGATGCGCTGGCCAAGGTGGAAAAGGCGTTGCGGCAAAGCCAGAAACTGGAAACCATCGGGCAACTGACCGGCGGGGTCGCGCATGATTTCAACAATCTGCTGATGGCCATCCGATCTAGTCTGGAACTGCTCGAACGGCGGCTGCCCAGCGATGACGAACGGCTGGCAGGGCTGGTCGGCAATGCGTTGAAGGCGACCGATCGCGGGGCCGGGCTGACACAGCGCATGCTCGCTTTCGCCCGGCGGCAGGAACTCGACGCGAAACCGGTCGATGTGGCATGCTTGCTGGTCGATATGCGCGATCTCATCGAACGGTCGATCGGCCCGCAGGTGGCGATGTCGATGGATCTGGAAGACGACGTTCCCAAGGCTCTGGTCGATGCGAACCAACTGGAAATGGCGGTCCTGAACCTGGCGGTGAATGCGCGCGATGCGATGGACGGGGCGGGCAATCTCTCGGTCCAACTGGACGCGTTGGAAGTAGACGACCATTCCGATCTTTCGCCGGGCGCCTATGTGCGCGTGCGCGTGACCGATACGGGTGCGGGGATGGACACCAGAACGCTGGCGCAGGCGATGGAGCCTTTCTTCACGACCAAGGGGGTGGGCAAGGGCACCGGGCTGGGTCTGTCCATGGTGCACGGCCTTGCCAACCAGTCGGGTGGCACGTTCCGCCTGCATAGCGAGGTCGGCACGGGAACCACCGCATCCCTGTTCCTACCGGTCGCGCCCGAGGAAGCTGTGCCGAGCGCCACCACCAAGCGGGCCGGGCAGGACCGGCAGGGCGGAAAGCCGCTGCGCATTCTGGCGGTGGATGACGATGTGCTGGTATTGTTCGGCACGGTCGCGCTGCTCGAAGATCTGGGGCATGCGGTGGTCGAAGCGAGTTCCGGTGCGGAAGCGATGGACATGTTCGAACAGCAGCAAGGTTTCGATCTGGTCATCACCGATCAGGCGATGCCGAACATGACCGGGGTCGAACTGGCGCAGGCATTGCGCAAACGGGCGCCGGACCTGCCCATAATTCTGGCCAGCGGTTATGCCGAAATGCCCGAAGGCGCGGGCGATGCGATCGCGCACCGGTTGGAGAAACCGTTCAACGACGGGCTGCTGCGCGATGCGATCCGCCTGGCCCTGCGCAACGTCGCGGTATGACGCGGCGCGATTGACACACAATGCCCCTTTTGTGATGGGGCGGCGCGCTCAGTCGCGCTAACAAGGAAAACCCATGCTCGCTGACAAATCGATCCTCATCACCGGCGGAACCGGCTCTTTTGGAAAGGCTTTCATCCGCCGCGTGCTGACGAAATATCCCGATGTCAAACGCATCGTGGTGTTCTCCCGCGACGAATTGAAACAGTTCGAAATGCAGCAGACCCTGTCGACGCAGGAATATCCGCAGCTCCGCTATTTTCTGGGCGATGTGCGCGATGCCGATCGGCTGCGCCGCGCCTTGGAAGGGATCGATGTGGTCATCCATGCCGCCGCGCTGAAACAGGTGCCGGCCGCCGAATACAATCCGTTCGAATGCATCAAGACCAACGTGCTGGGCGCGCAGAATTTGATCGAGGGGTGCCTGGATACGAAAGTCAGCCGCGTCGTCGCCCTGTCGACCGACAAGGCCGCCGCGCCGATCAACCTCTATGGCGCGACCAAGCTGTGTTCGGACAAGCTGTTCACATCGCTCAACAATATCAGCGGCGGACGCGACATTCGCGCATCGGTGGTGCGATACGGCAACGTCATGGGCAGCCGCGGTTCGGTGATCCCGTTCTTCCTCGACCGCAAGGATAGCGGGGAATTGCCGATTACCGATCCGGAAATGACCCGCTTCAATATCACGCTGGACGAAGGGGTCGACATGGTCCTGTGGGCGCTGGAAAACATGCGTGGCGGCGAATTGTTCGTGCCCAAGATCCCAAGCTATCGCATCCTCGATCTGGCGGAAGCGATCGGCCCGGATTGCGAAAAGCCGGTGGTCGGCATCCGCCCCGGCGAAAAGGTGCATGAGGAAATGATCACCGAAAGCGACAGCCTCAACACGCTCGATATCGGCAAATATTACGCTCTGCTTCCCAGCGCGCCGGACACGTTGCGCAACGCGTATATGAAAGACGGCGCGACGCAGGTTCCCAAAGGTTTTCGCTACGACAGCGGATCGAATACCGATTTCCTGACGGTCGACGAATTGCGCACCCTGATCCGGGACGAGATGGGCACCGGCCCGCTTGCCTGAACGAATGGCCCTGAACGAATGGCCCTGAACGGATGAAGACGCGCGTTCTGGTATTGGGGGCGACCGGTTTGCTTGGGCAGGCGGTGATGCGGGCGGGCCATGCGCGCGGTCATAGCATGCGCGGTGCGGCCCGGTCCGGCGCGGATGTCGCGATCGACATTACCGACGGTGATGCTTTGGTGGCTTTGGTGACCGCGGAACGACCCGAACTGATCGTCAATTGCGTGGCGCTGGTCGACGTCATGGGGTGCGAACGCGATCCCGGCAAAGCCTACGCCATCAACGCCGCCCCTGTCGCCCGGCTCGCGCGGATTGCATCGCAAAACGGGGCGCGGCTTGTCCACATATCGACGGACCATTATTTCGCAGGCGAAGGCAACATGGCGCATGGCGAAGGTGCGACGGTCACGCTACTGAACCAGTACGCCGCGACCAAATATGCCGGCGAACAGTTCGCGCTGCTTTGTCACGACGCGCTGGTTCTGCGCACCAGCATCGTTGGCATACGCGGATGGGACGCGCCGACCTTCGCCGAATGGGCCATCGCCGCCATCCTGCGGGACGAGGCGATGACCCTGTTCAGCGATGCCTTCACCTCCAGCATCGATACCGGCGCGTTCGCCGATGCCATGTTCGATCTGATCGCCGCGGATGCCACCGGGCTGCTGAACGTGGCAGCATCGCAGGTTTATTCGAAGGAGGCGTTCATTCGTGAACTCGCAACGCAGTTGAACGCCCCGCTCACCCGGGCGGAGGTCGGAACGGTCGGTGATCTGACACCGCCCCGGCCCAAGGCGCTGGGGCTGGACGTCGCGCGGGCGGAGGCGCTGCTCCAACGCGCACTGCCCGATATGAAAGCGGTGGTGCGTGCGGTCGTTTGCGACTATCGGAGCAAAACATGAACTACCGCAACAGTTTCTCCATCGGGGCCAGCACCGTCTCTGCGGACAGTCCGACCTATTTCATCGCCGACGTGGCCGCCAATCACGACGGCGAATTGTCCCGCGCGAAGGATTTGATCTGGCGCGCGAAGGAAGCAGGCGCGGATTGCGCGAAGTTTCAGCATTACGTCGCCAACCGCATCGTCAGCGATGTCGGTTTCGCGGACGGGGTAGGCCAGGTGTCGCATCAGGCGGCATGGGAAAAACCCGTCGACCAGATCTACGACCAGTACCACACCCGCCGCGAATGGACCGAAGAACTGCTCGCCACCTGCCGCGGGGCGGACATCGAATTCATGACCACGCCCTACGACGCGGAAGCGGTCGAGATGTTCGGCGACGTGGTCAACGCGTTCAAGGTCGGGTCGGGAGACATCACCTTCCATGCGCTGATCGAACAGATCGCGTCCAAGAAAAAGCCTGTCCTGATTGCGACCGGTGCCGCCGATATGGACGATACGGTGGCGGCGGTGGATGCGGTATTGAAGCATCATGACGAAATCTGCGTGATGCAATGCAACACCAACTACACCGGCAGCTTCGATAATTTCCGCTACGTCAATTTGAACGTCATTCAGACCTTTGCACGAAAATGGCCGGGGATGCCGATCGGTTTCTCCGACCATACGCCGGGTCATTCGGCGGTATTGGGCGCCGTCGCGCTGGGCGCGCGGGTGGTGGAGAAGCATTTTACGGACGACAATGCACGCATCGGACCGGATCATGATTTTGCCCTCAATCCCACGACCTGGCGGGCGATGGTCGACAGCACGCGCGAACTGGAATTCGCGATGGGCGACGGGGTCAAGCGGGTCGAGGAAAACGAAGCGGAAACCATCGTCATTCAACGTCGCGCCATGCGCGCCGCCACCGATCTGGCGATGGGCACGGTGCTCACCCGCGATCATCTCGAAGCGCTGCGCCCATGTCCCGCCGGTGCGGTGACCCCGGCGCAGGAAGATGCCATCATCGGCAAAACGATCAACCGCGATCTTCCGCGCGGGTCGGAGGTGGTTTGGGACATCCTCGACTAGCCGTCATCATCCCGGCTTTTTGCGAAGCGGCGACCATCGCCGACGTGGTCCGGGCGGCCCGCCGACATGCCGACGTCATCGTTATCGATGATTGTTCGACCGACGATACGGGCAGCGTCGCGCGTGACGCCGGGGCCGTCGTCGTGCGCAACGCCGCCAATCTGGGTTATGACGCCACGCTGTCCGCCGGTTTCGACGCCGCGGCGGATAGGGAATATACGCACGCCATCACCATGGATGCGGATGGCGAACACGATCCTGCACTCGTCCCGCAATTCGCCGCCGCACTGATCGATCGCGGTATGCCCTTGGTCCTGGGCGTCAGGCCCGCCAAACAAAGAGTGGCGGAAACGATCATGGGGTTCGCGATACGTATGCGGTTCGGCGCCGACGATATATTGTGCGGCATGAAAGGTTACGACATGGCGCTGTGGCAATTGAACGGCGGGTTCGATCATTATGGCAGCATCGGCACCGAATTGGCCATCAACGCCCTGAAAGCGCGCGTTCCTTTCGAACAGATCGCGGTCGGCGGCACACGGCGTGTCGACCAGCCGCGTTTCGACCGCCGCTGGCGCGCCAACGCCCGCATTATGCAGGGGCTGGGCGGAATGCTCGTTCGGCGCGAAAATCCGCTGGCGGAAGCGCTGGCATGATCGCGATCATTCCTGCACGCGGCGGAAGCAAGCGTATTCCCCGCAAGAACCTTCGAGACTTCTGCGGCCGCCCGATCATCGCCTACAGCATCGAAGCTGCGCTGACATCCGGCCTGTTCGACCATGTCATGCTTTCCACCGACGATGGGGAAATCGCCGAACTCGCCAAGAGCCTGGGTGCCGAAGTGCCGTTCATGCGGTCGGCCAAGGCATCGGACGACTATGCCAGCACCGCCGACGTCCTGATCGAAGTGATCGCCGAGTACGCCGCGCGCGACATGCGGTTCAATCACGCCTGCTGCATCTATCCCACCGCCCCCTTCGTAACGGCGGAAAAACTACGTCGTGCTTTCGAACGTTTGCAGCAAACCGATGCCGATTGCGTCCTGCCGATTACTGCATTCAGTTTCCCCATACTGCGGTCCTTCCGCAAGGATGGCGACAATGTCTTTTACAATTGGGAAGACCACGCCGCGAAACGATCGCAGGATCTGCCGACTGCCTATCACGATGCGGGGCAATTCTATATCTTCAAGACCGCCGCCCTTGAACGGACCGGTCAATTCATTACCGCCGATACGATCGGTATCGAAACCCCCGAAATGGAAGTTCAGGATATCGACCATCCCAGCGACTGGGCGCTGGCCGAACTGAAATTCCGCCATGCGGCCGTCGTCTGATCGGGCAGCGCATCATGTTCCCCCATTTTAATACGAGCCTCTAGTGAACGACCCAACCCATCGCGAAGCCATGCCGGTCGGAAAGGCGGTGGGCATCATGCGCGCGGCGGCGAGCCCCGCACGGCGGCGCCTGTTTGTCCTCACATCCTGCCTCATGCTGCTGGGTGCGGTCGCCGAACTGGCGACGATCGGCACCGTGCTGCCCTTCCTCGCGCTTGTAACCGATCCCGGACGTGCTGCCGAGGTGCCGTTATTCGTGGATTTCGCCGGACTGTTCGGCGGGGGCGATAGCGGGGTCATACTGGCGGCGGCCACCATCCTCATCGTGGTTGCGCTTTGCGCCGGAGGCATTCGGCTGCTGCTGACCTGGATGAATTTGCGCTTCGTTCTTCTTTACGGTCATGATCTGGGTACGCAGATTTTCGGCCGTCTGCTGCGCCAACCCTACAGCGATTTCGTGACCCGCAATTCCAGCGTCGCGCTCGCTTCGATCGACAAGCTGAACGCGGTGGTCAACGGCGTCCTCTTGCCGGTGATGCAGGCATTGACGGCGGCGACGATATCGTTGTTCATCATCGTCGGTCTGTTCATCATCGATCCGATTGCTGCAATGATGGGCGGGGCGGCATTGGGGGTGACGTATTTCGCGGTATCCTTCGCATCGCGCGGTCGGCTGCGTCGCAATTCCGCGGTTCTCAGTGCGGCAGCGACCCAACGGGTGAAAGTGGTGCAGGAAGGGCTGGGCGGTCTGCGCGATATCCTGATCGACAATTCGCAGGACGTGTACGAAAAATCCTTTGCCGAACTCGACTACCGTTACCGCTCGGCAATGGCGGTCAACACCATCATCGGCACCGCACCGCGGTTCATCATCGAAACGTCCGTGATGGTCATGATCGCAGTTGTCACGGTATATTTCGCGCAGCAGCCCGGTGGGCTGGTCGCCGCGATCCCGGTTCTGGGTGCGCTGGCAATCGGTGCCCAGCGGCTACTACCGCTCGTGCATCTGTCCTATCTGGGATGGACGGCTTTCGCGTCCAAGAGCCGGATATTGGTCGATATCGCGGAATTGCTCGAACTGCCGATACTCAAATCATCGGGCGCGCTGGAAGACCGCAAATCCCTGCCGTTCGACAAAACGATTGCATTCAACGACGTCACTTTCCGTTATCAGGAAAATGCCCCAGCCCTGCGCAACGTCGATCTGAAGATCGCGCGCGGTGAACGTATCGGGTTTGTCGGCAAGACGGGCAGCGGGAAAAGCACGATGATCGATCTGCTGCTGGGGCTGCTACAGCCGACCAGCGGAACGATCGCCATCGACGATACGGTTCTGGACGAAGATACCGTCGCCCAATGGCAGGCGCAGATCGCGCATGTGCCGCAGACGATTTTTCTGTCCGACGGATCGATCGCTTCGAACATCGCCTTCGGCGTGGCGCCGGATGCCGTCGATCTGGAGCGGGTACGCAACGCGGCGCAACGGGCGGACATCGATGCCTTCATCATGGACCAACCCGGTGGCTACGACGCGACCGTGGGGGAACGGGGCGTGCGCCTTTCGGGCGGCCAGCGCCAGCGCATCGGCATCGCACGCGCCCTGTACAAGGGCGCCACCGTGCTCGTGTTCGACGAAGCGACCAGCGCTTTGGACGAAGCCACCGAAACCGCGATCATGGAATCGATTTACCGTCTGGACCGTG
>JBASAR010000299.1:0-1542 GCA_049650705.1 Pontixanthobacter sp.
GCTATGCCCTGTATCAAATGACAGGCATGCTCACCGACTCTCACAACACCCTACGAGCAAAGGTTGCGGCCATCAAAACATACCTGATTCCGAAGATGCGTTTCGCATTTGAGGTCATTGTGCCTAAAACTGCGGCAGAAATACAAGTGATGAGCAAGCTAGACAGCGTGATTCATGACGCGGTGAAAAGAGCTGTCGCAGGCGTCGGCAAAGATGCATGGCGCAAGCACCGATGCCTCAAAAGCGAGATACTCATGCATCTGCTGGATGTACCCAGCATGTCGATGGAGCTAGACAATGCCCACATGCGCTTTCACAACCGTCATTGCGCCGCGGAAGACGGTGGCGCATGCCCTGTCACAGCCGCCACAATGGCAGGCCTCTCAGCGAACAACCCATGGCACAAAATGACAGAGACGCTCAAAGAGAGGCTCGCAAAACAGGATGCTAGCAATCAAGAAGCTGCAGACGTAACACGCTGGTCGAATGAAGGCCTACGCACTGCACTCAAGCAAGCACAAGCGCGCAAAATCTACAATGACAACGGGCACAGACAGACGCATGGAGCACAGCGCACGTCAGCGCGCCTCCTCAATCGTGATCTCCAACAACAAACAGGGCAAATGTCGTTGGACCCTTTCAAGTCTATCTTGTCGATGGAGAACCCTGACGAGATGCACGCGCTGCAAGCCAGCCTGCTGGATATGAAAGCCCATGAGGCGTTCCCCATCTTGGCGGCGTGCTGCGGCCACCTGCCGGATGACTATGCCAAGCACTGCCAAGTTGTGGACGGCGCTTGCAACAGATGCAATAGCGTGCTGGAGGAGGGTGACAGCGGCAAGACTCGTAACAGTTCGTGGCACAGACTTTGGCACCGCATGGTGGAGTGTCCAGCAGAGCCTGAGAAAAACGCTGCATTGAATGAATTTGTGGTGCGGATGCAGGAAATCGTGCCAGCTCAAGCAAATCTAAATCAAATGCTGCAGCAAGTGCTTGCAGGACACAAATGCAAAGCAGGTGCATTCATCAAGTTGCTGACAAACACACCAGCACACACAGACATTCCAGAAGATAAAAGAGAGGAGGTGGCGCGGCTAGTCCAAGGTCTACTTCGCGCAGGCACCATGGGCGCAGAAGAGGCTGACGACCAGGCCACCCAAGCCCCTCTTGACAGTCAAACGTCAATCGATGACACCGCGGCAAACCAAGACACGAGTTGCGAAGGCACCGGCTCTGAACAAGAGCCGATGCAGAACGTGCCAGAGTGTCCGGAAGAGAACGAAGCAAATGAATTTGAACTGGCTAGGGAGTGCAGCCTTGAGGCACCCCCCATAGTTCCGGACAAGCGTAAGCTGTCTGCTAGAGGCCGATGCCGAAAGGTGGCGAGATACACAAGCATGTAAGTAAGTCAATCGTGTGTGCCGGTGCGATGCTCATCACACCACGCAATGCTGATTCTTGCATGCAGCACTGCCAAAAGTGTCATGTTGCCAGGCGCTCACCTTGGCCCTTTGTCGCATAGTTGCAACACCCATGCTGTGC
>JBASAR010000300.1:0-1816 GCA_049650705.1 Pontixanthobacter sp.
TACCACAATCGATGGTGAACTGGCCATCGGGGGGCAGACCGCGACCCGGCTGATCGAGAAAGCGGGATCGACGCCCCTGTTCGTCTATTCCCGAGCGCATATCGATCGGCGTGTCGCCGAACTGCGAAAGGCCATGCCCGAACGCCTCCGCCTGAACTTCGCAGTCAAGGCCAATCCGTTCGCGCCGGTATTGAGGCATATGGCTGGTCTGGTGGACGGGTTCGACATCGCGTCGGGCGGCGAGTTGGAACTTGTGGAAACAGCAGGTTTGCCGATGGATCGCGTGAGTTTTGCCGGGCCGGGCAAACGCGACGGCGAACTCGCGGCCGCGATCGAAGCAGGTGCGACGATCAACCTCGAAAGCGAGAACGAGGCGCGACGTGCTCTTGCGATTGCCGAACGCGCCGGCATCGTGCCGAAACTGGCGATCCGGGTGAACCCCGATTTCGAGTTGCGGGGATCGGGCATGAAGATGGGCGGCGGTGCAAAACCCTTCGGCATAGACGAAGCCCGCGTTCCGGATTGTGCGAAAGACGTTATCGCAGCCGGTGCCGATTGGCGCGGCTTTCACATTTTCACCGGCAGCCAAGCGTTGAATGCCGAAGCATTGGTGGAAACGCAGGGCAACGTCCTGGATCTGGCGCATCGGTTGGCGGTCGAGATCGGGCAGCCATTGCCCACACTCAACATGGGTGGCGGTTTTGGCATTCCATACTTTCACGGCGATGCCGCCATCGATCTCTATGCGATAGGGGGACCGCTGCACGACCGCTTCGCTGCATTGCCGGATGTGTTGCAAAACACCGAATTCTGCATCGAACTCGGGCGGTATCTGGTGGGTGAAGCGGGCGTGTATCTTACGCGGATCGTCGATCGGAAGGTCAGCCATAACGTCACGTACCTGATTTGCGATGGCGGTCTGCACCATCAGCTCGCCGCATCGGGAAATTTCGGAACAGTGGTCCGCCGCAACTATCCCGTCGCCATCGCCAGCCGCTTCAGCGACCCTCCTATCGAGGAAGTGAATATCGTTGGCTGTCTGTGCACGCCGCTTGATCGGCTAGCCGATGCGGTCATGATGCCGCGCTGCGCGGTCGGCGATATCGTTGCCGTGTTCTGCGCTGGGGCCTACGGTGCGTCAGCATCGCCATCGGCGTTTCTGGGGCAGGGACCGGCGGCGGAAATGCTGGTGTGATACGTATCCAGCCGGTCCATTCCGATCTCGAACCATGCGCTGATACCCCATCGCCGGAACCGCACGGCTAACGGTATATTTACCCTTCTTCGACAGGACGTATCCCTCAGACCATAGCGACTGATAGTCGGGCAAATGTTCGGCCTTGGCGCCTGCTGGTTCATCTAGTCGGTGCGGGCAATGGCTGTACCGCGTGAAGGGATGCGTATCGATGCCGCAAGGGACAGACAGCAGAATCATCGCAGGAAGCATTCTGGCTTCCCTCGCATTGTCCGGCTGCGCCACGAGTACTGGTAAGACCTTGCCGCCGGCATCCTTCGTATCGCTGCAGGAAGGGCCGAGCGAGGAATACATTATCGGCCCGAGCGATACGCTGACGGTTCATGTCTGGCGCAATCCCGAATTGGGTGCGGAAAAGATCATCGTCCGCCCCGACGGTCGCATCACGACGCCGCTGGTGTCGGACATGTCGGCGGTTGGCAAGACGCCGGAAGCGCTGGCGAAGGATATTCGCCTGCAACTGTCTCAATTTATCGAAGATCCGCTTGTTTCGATCATCATCAACGAAAGCAAAAGCGTCTTCAGCCAACAAATCCGCATCGTCGGTGCTACTGAACAGCC
>JBASAR010000301.1:0-11095 GCA_049650705.1 Pontixanthobacter sp.
ATGTCGCTTACGGTCTGATCGCGCGCGAGATCGAGCGGGTCGATAGCGGCTATCGATCGATGGCGTCGGTCCAGTCCAGCCTCGTGATGTATCCCATTCAGGCCTATGGCAGCGAGGAACAGCGCAAAAAGTACTTGCCCGGCCTCGCCAACGGCGAACTGATCGGATGTTTCGGTCTGACCGAACCCGATGCCGGATCCGATCCGGGCGGCATGACGACCTATGCGAAGAAGGACGGTGACGGCTACTCGCTGTCCGGCTCCAAGACCTGGATCAGCAATTCGCCTTTCGCCGACGTGTTCGTCGTCTGGGCCAAATCGGAGGCGCATGGCGATGCCATTCGCGGCTTCGTGCTGGAAAAGGGGATGGACGGGCTGTCCGCGCCCAAGATCGACGGCAAGCTGTCGCTCCGCGCATCTACCACCGGCATGATCGTGATGGACGAGGTGAAGCTGCCCGCCGATGCGCTGCTGCCCGATGTTCAGGGATTGAAGGGGCCATTCGGCTGCCTCAACCGCGCGCGATACGGCATCAGTTGGGGCGCGATGGGCGCGGCGGAATTCTGCTTCCATTCGGCACGGCAATACGGCCTCGACCGCAAGCAGTTCGGTCGGCCGCTCGCGCATACGCAGCTGTATCAAAAGAAGCTGGCCGACATGATGACCGATATCGGGCTGGGCCTGCAGGCGTCGTTGCAGGTCGGGCGACTGATGGACGAAGGACAATTCGCGCCGGAAATGATCAGTATCGTCAAACGCAACAATGTCGGCAAAGCGCTCGATATCGCGCGTCACGCCCGCGACATGCATGGCGGCAACGGCATCAGCGACGAGTACCAGATCATGCGCCACATGATCAATCTGGAGACGGTCAACACCTATGAAGGCACGCATGATGTCCATGCGCTGATCCTGGGCCGCGCGATCACCGGGTTGGCCGCATTTTGATGAAGCTGCATGGCTATTACCGCAGTTCCACCAGCTACCGCCTGCGGATCGCGCTAGAACTGAAGGGGTTGGCGTTCGAGAACATTCCCGTCAATCTGCTGACCAGCGAACAGCGCGGCGAAGCGTTCACCAGCCGAAATCCCTTCGCCACCGTCCCGATGCTGGAGGCGGATGGCCGCGATCGCGCGCAAAGCATGGCGATCATCGAATGGTTGGACGACGCGTATCCCGATGCACCCCTGCTGCCGGATAATGCGGAGGACCGCTACACCGCGCGCGAACTGACCCATGCCATCGCCACCGAACTGCACGCGCCGCTCAACCTGCCGGTACTGAAATATCTGAAGAACGAGTATGGCAAATCGCAGGAAGAAGTGGACGAATGGTATCGCCACTGGCTCGCCAAGACGCTCGACCCGGTGGAGGCGCGGTTGGCCCAGATCGGCAGTGGCGATTTCCTGTTCGACCGACCCGGCATATTCGAAGTCGTCTTGTTGCCGCAGATCTACAACGCCCGCCGGTTCGACTTCGATTTCGCCGACAAGCCGCACATGACGCGGATAGAAACCGCCTGCCTCGCGTTGGCACCTTTCATCCGGGCACACCCCGACAATCAATCCGACAACCCTGAAAAGGCCTAGACGTTTATGAAACTCGCAACGCTGAAAGACGGAACGCGCGATGGCAAACTGGTCGTCGTATCGAAGGACATCACCCGCTATTGCGAAGCGGGCAAGATCGCGCCGACGATGCAATATGCGCTCGACAATTGGGCCAAGGTCAGCGGCGATCTGGAAGTTTTGTACCGCGATGTCGAACATCAATCGGTGCCTTGCGAACGCTTTCATGAAAGCGAGGCCGAAAGCCCCCTCCCCCGCGCCTATCAATGGGCCGATGGCAGCGCCTATATCAACCATGTCGAACTGGTGCGGAAGGCGCGCAATGCCGAAGTGCCCGAAAGCTTCTATCACGACCCACTGATGTATCAGGGCGGCAGCGACGATTTCCTGCCTCCGCGCGCCGACATTCCGCTGAAAGACACCGCATGGGGCTGCGACATGGAAGGCGAGGTTGCGGTCATCACCGACGACGTGCCGATGGGCGTATCGGCGGAGAAAGCGCCGGATCATATCAAGCTGATCATGATCATGAACGACGTGTCGCTGCGCGGTCTGATCCCGGGCGAACTAGCCAAAGGCTTCGGCTTCTTCCAGTCCAAGCCGTCCAGCGCCTTCAGCCCCGTCGCAGTGACGCCGGACGAGTTGGGCGATGCGTGGAAAGACAGCCTCATCCACCTGCCGCTGGAGGTCGATTACAACCGCGAACCGTTCGGCCGCGCCGAAGTCGGCAAGGATGCGACATTCAACATGGCGCAACTGGTCGCCCATGCGGCGAAAACCCGCAATCTGGGCGCGGGCTGCATCATCGGTTCGGGCACGATCTCGAACCAGGGGCCGGACGGCGACCCGGGCAAACCGGTGGCCGAAGGCGGCGCGGGTTACAGCTGCATCGCCGAAATCCGCATGATCGAAACCATTCGCGACGGTGAAGCGAAAACCCGTTTCATGCAGCCCGGCGACACGGTCAAAATCCAGATGCGCGACAAGGACGGTCATACGATCTTCGGCGCGATCGAGCAGGAAGTCGTGCAGGCCTAGGGGCAGGCGCGTATGTCGATCGGCGATCCCACCCGCATTCCGGTCATTATCGGCACCGGGCAAATCAACGATCGGCCAGCCACCGGGGCCGAAGGGCTCGATCCCGTCCAGCTGATCGCCGCCGCCGCACGGAAAGCCGACGCGGATGGCGGCGGGAATTTGCTGGCCCGTTGCGATTGGCTTGGATTGGTCAATCAGATCGGGTTCGCCGAACTCGACGGGCGGCTGGTGGAATTGGTGGGCGAAGCGCTTTGCATCGCACCCCGCACTGCGCGCGAAACGCCGCAACCGACCGGTGACAGTCCCGTATTGCTGCTGAACGACGCCGCCAATGCCATCGGGCGCGGCCAGGCGACCGCCGCCTTGATCGCGGGCGCGGAGGCTTTGCGCACTGCGGGAATGCGGCGGAAGGAAATGGCGGCCACGGGTCAACAGGGGCCCTACCCCAAACGGGTCCCGGTCGACCCCGAGCCACGGCACCTCTACGGCCTCGACACACCGACCGATGTCTACCCCCTGTTCGAAAACGCCGCGCGATCCAATTTCGGACAATCGTTCGATGAAGCGCAAGGTGAAAGCGGCTTGCTTTGGGCCGGGATGTCGCAGATCGCCGCCGACAATCCGAACGCCTGGTTGCGTAAACCCCTCGCGCCGAACGACATCGTAGAAGCCACCGCAGACAACCGCCCGATCGCTTTTCCCTACACCAAGTTTCAGGTCGCCAACGCCGCCGTCAATCAGGGCGCGGCGGTGATCGTCACCAGCCTCGCGGTTGCCCGCGATATCGGCGTACCGGACGCGCATCTGATTTATGTGGGCCAAGGCGCCGCCGCGCACGAGGCGGACGATCCGCTGATGCGGCCCGATTACGGATTTTCGGTCAGCATGGATGTATCGATCAAAAAGGCGCTGGAACTGAACGATTTGACCGCCAGCCAGATCGACCTGTTCGAACTGTATTCCTGCTTCCCCATTGTCCCCAAACTCGCTCGCCGCATTCTGGGTATCGAAGCGGAAATGCCCATCACCCAGTTCGGCGGACTGACGTTCGGCGGTGGGCCGATCGGCAATTACATGACGCATGCGATCGCAAGCATGGTCGATACGCTGCGGCGCGAAGGCACTAACGCACTATTGTTCGCCAATGGCGGCTATGCGACGCATAACCATACGATCGTGCTCACCAGAACACCGCAGCCCGCCGGCACCTTCCCGCAGGATTTCGACTGTCAGGCAAAGGCCGATGCACGCCGCGGTACCGTACCCGCGATAGATATACATCGTACCGGCGCGGGGCAGCTGGAAACCTACACCGTCCTGTTCGAACGCGACGGCTCGCCCAAAACGGGCGTCGTCATCGCGCGTATGGATAATGATACACGGACACTGGCCGCCATTCCGGCGTCCGACGAACCGGCGATCGCTCGGTTGCTTACCGGCGATCCCGATATGATCGGCGCTGGCGGACAAGTCACCCGATCGGGGGATCGCAATGTCTGGCGGTTTGACTGACCCGCCCTTTTGCAGGAAGGACGGTGATGCACGCCGCCGAGATCGGTAGCGGGATATGAAGGGGCCGAAATGTTCAAAGCCTGGTTCGCAATCCCCCTGTGGCAGCGCGTTGTCGGCGCCCTGATACTCGGCGTCATCGTCGGCCGCATATGGGGCCCGGATGCCGCCAGCCTCAAAATCATCGGCGACATCTTCATCGCCTTTATCAAGATGCTGGTGGTGCCGCTTATCTTCTTCAGCCTGGTCGTCGGCGTGGCGGCGATCGGCGATCTGCGCAAACTGGGCAGCGTCGGTTGGCGTGCACTGCTGCTGTTCGTGGTCAGCGGCCAGATCGCGGTCTGGCTGGGCCTCGCATTGGGCACCTTGATCGGCCCGGGGCGCGGCGTCGACACCTCCACCATCGCGATGGGCGAAACGCCCGCACCGGATGTGAAGACGTTCCAGGAAATGGTCCTGGAAATCGTGCCCGCCAGCCCGGTGCAGGTGATGGCGGATGTCAATGTCCTGCCGCTGATCGTGTTCTCCGTCCTCATCGGTATCGGCATTCTGATGGCGAAGGATGAAGGCATACCGATGTTGAAAGGCTTCGAATCCGGCTCCGTCGTGATGCAGAAGATCACCATGGTCGTGATGGAGCTGACCCCCTTCGGCGTATTCGCGCTGATGGCATGGATCGCGGGAACGCTGGGGCTGGACGCGCTCGGCGCACTGGGTAAGCTGGTCGCGCTGAATTACATCGGCTGCTTCCTGATCATGGGCATCGTCTATGGCGGCATGATCAAATTCATCGCGCGGCTGCCGGTGATCGATTTCTTTCGCGGGATCGCGGATGCCATCGCGGTCAGCTATTCCACCGCCAGTTCCAATGCGACCCTGCCGATCACGTTACGCTGTGCGCAGCGCAATCTGGGGATATCCAATTCGGTCAGCAGCTTCGTCATATCGCTGGGCGCAACGATTAACATGAACGGCACGGCGATGTATTTAGGCCTCGCCACCCTGTTCGGCGCGCAAATATTCGGCGTGGATCTAAGCTGGGGCGATTATTTGCTCATTTCGATCCTGGGCACGCTGGGCGCGATCGGGGCGGCAGGCATACCGGGCGCGGGCCTGATCATGATGGCGCTGGTGTTCGGTGCGGTCGGGGTGCCGCTGGAAACCATCGCACTGGTCGCAGGCGTCGATCGGATCATGGACATGATGCGCACCACCACCAACGTCACCGGGGACGCGGCGGTTGCCACGACCGTCGCGGCGTTGACCGGCGAAATCGACCGGCCCGAAATGATCAGCGCGGACGACATTTGATGTCACTATAAGGCCCCTGTAAAACGCAGCGCCCATCGACAACCGGCGGGCATTTGCTCTACCGGCCTTTCCATCATGACGCAGATCGAACCGCCAGCGATGGATATGCCAGAAACGGACAACCGTGTCGCCCGATTGCGCGGTGCGCTGCGCCGCCTGCCCGGCCCCGTATCGCTGATTACCAGTTGCGACGGGGCCGGCGAACCGGCGGGCATGGTGGCATCCGCCGTCATCCCGGTCAGCATGGAACCGCCATCAATGCTGGTATCGGTCAATCGCGACGCGAGCATGCACGCGATCATTACAGGATCGGGGGTCTTCTGCATCAACCTGCTGACCATCGCGCAGCGTGCTTTCGTTGCGCCGTTTTCGAACCATGCGCAGCGCGACGAACGGTTCGATACCGGCAACTGGCGTTACGAGGCGGGGGTGCCTTGGCTGCCCGATGCCAGCGCCTGCATCTTCTGCGACGTTCGCGACACCAAGCTGTTTGGTACGCATGAATTGTTCATCGGCGAAGTCGGCGCGGTGAAAGGGGGCAATGGCAGCAATCTCGGTGAAGACCGCGATGGCCATCTCGACGCGCCGCTGGGTTGGATGGAAGGCGATTTCGCACGGTTCGGTACACTGGACTGACGGCCCCGCACTATCGGTCGGTCCGCGATCGCAGCCTCGCTTGGCCCAGACGCTTCGCTGCACCGAGATAGGCGGGCACGCGCATGGGCTGTATCGCGAAGGTCTGCGCCGCCGCCAGCAATGCGGCGGCGTACCGCTTATCTTCAAGATGCCCGATACCTTGCAGATGTTTATGAAACGCCCGAAAATTGCGCACATGCCGCAGTTCGGGGGCATTATCGGCGAGTATGTTCGCGGTCGCCAGACGCCAGGCGTTGCGTTTATAGATCGTATGGCTGCGCATATGGCCCATGATGGATGTGGACAACCGGCGATAGGCCATTTGTGTCGCGGGTTCGAAATACACCCCGCCCCCGCGCATCGCGAAGAAATACAGCGCGACGTCCGTTGCCGGGATATCTTCGAACCATCGTGGCAGATCGTCGATAAGCGCGCGTCTGAACATGAACGACGATGTCGGCGGCGTGCCGATGTCGAACAGATCGGCCAACTGCAGAACCTTACGCGCTCGCGCCCGGGGCAACGATCGGTAATCGGCGATCTTCAGCCCCCTTTCGTCTACCACGATGGCATCATGGGCAGCCCCGCCAAGGCCGGGTTCGGCGTCCAGCCGATCGACCTGGCCCTGCAACTTATGGGGATCGGTCCAGAAATCGTCGCCGTCCAACAGCGCGATATATTCGCCACGGCAGGATACCAGATTGGTCATATTGTTCAGCCGCCCCGGAATGCCCGTTGGGCGGCGCGGTTGCAGATTGAGGAATATGCGATCGGGATGCGCATCGCGATAGCGGGCGATGACATCGCGCGTACCATCGGTGGAATAATCGTCGCCGATGCGGATCTCGATCGGAAAGTCCGCCACCTGTGCCAAGGCGCTCTCGATCGCTTCCCCGACGATATCCTTTTGATCATACGTCAATATCGATACGCTGACCTTCGGCGCTTTTTCGGTGCTCATCGATCGGGGAGGGGCATGAATAAATGCGGACTGCGCGCCTCGTCCGGCTTTCGTTCGCGGCGATGGGTTGCGGTAGCGACGCCTTCTGGAATGACGCGAAAATCGAAGGATACGCGCGATCGGCCGGTTTCGTTGGCCCGCGCGCCGTGGGACAGGTTCGCGCCGTCGAACATCAGCAGGTCGCCCGGTTCCATCTCGATGGCGCGATGGTCGCCCGAATGCGCGCGCGTTTCGACCCATAGGGCATTGGTCTGCACACACCGCGTCAGCGGCAGGAAAAAGTTTACCTCCGCGTCGTGATGTCCATAATCGGCATCGCGGTGATACCGAGAGACACCGCGTTGGTCGGCAAAGAGAATGCGGGGCGTCGGTGTCGCTTGCGCCCGTATCGGTTCATCGAACAGCGGCGCCACGATATCGCGCAGGAACCTGCGATAAAGCGCGTCGAAACGCGTGCCGTCGACGAACGTCTAGAACCGGCGATAGGCATCGGTATCTTCCATCGCCTTGTAGATCGACCATCCTTCCGGGTGGTCGCCATATGCGCGAAGTGCGGATAGATTGGCGACAGCCAGCGCCGATCGCACCGGATCCGCGAAATCATAGACATGGGGATCGTAGCGCACGATGCGTTGCAGATCGGCATGTCCCGTCATGCGCGCGCTTCCGCGGCATAGGCGATACCTGCCTTGCCGAACCCGTTGCCGTTATAGAACAGATGCAACGCACCGCCATGCCGCACGACATTGGGATAGGCCTGCATGGACGCATCGAAGGTGCCGCGGGGTGGACCCGCCTCGCCCGCTTGTCTTACCCAATGTTCGCCATCGTGCGACACGGCTTTCTCGATCCGGTAGCTGCCCGCGCCATCGCGAAAGTCGCGGTGGTCGCGTGAACAAAACCACATCGTCCATTCGCCATCCTCGATCGATATCGTCGGTCGCGCCTGCGATTCTCCGCCATGGGTCTGCGACAAGATAGGCTGTGCATCGCGCAGCCAGACGATCCCGTCGTCGGACACGGCGCGATGTAGTATATAGACGGGCTCGGGCCGCCCGGTCGCATCATCGAACCGGATGGTGCTGGCATAGATCATCTGCCGGCGGCCATCATGGCGTACGACGCACGGGCTTGCGGTGAAGAACGGCTCCTGCGCGCTGCGATCGACGATCGCGCCGGGAACGATACGCTGGAAATGCCGCCCTTCGTCGTGACTGACGGCGACGCCGATCGCATTGCGGTACGGCACCGAAACGCTCGCATTCCAACCGACATAGTACATCCAGATACGACCATCGGCCCGCAGCACGCTGCATGGCATGATGCCGCCATCGTCGAACGTGCCAAGCTCGCCCAGCGACATGATCGGTTCCGCCCCTACCTCCAGCACGCGGCTCGGCTCGTCCAGAGCGAGATCGACGTAGGACGGAATGCTGCGCCCGTTTTCATCGCGTGGCGCGAACAATATGCGAAAGCGGTCTTGCAGCACCAGCGCAGTTGGCGTGCATCCATGCGACCGCATCCAAGCGGGGCGTTCTGGCGTATCGCCGCCCGGTACGTCGGCGATGTCGAAGACCAGCCTGCCCGGCGCCCAGCCGCTCATCCGCCGCTCTTATGCGACAGGGTTTTGAGCGTATCGCTTTTCGTCGTGCGCTTCGCCGATTTCGCCGCAAGCCATACATCGCCCTTCTGCGTGTCCATGGTAATCACAGCGCCCATGCCGATCAGCGTTTCGGGCGCGATGGTCGTTTCGTCGCGGATCGTGGCGTTGACCCCCAAAAAACAGCGATCGCCGATGGTGCAGGCGCCCGATATCACGACATGCGATGTGACGAACACGTGGTCGCCGATGATCGTATGATGGCCCACGTGATTGCCGCTCCACAGCACGCAATTGTCGCCGATACGGACGAAGGGTTGGATAGTGTTGTCTTCGAAGATGAAGCAGTTTTCCCCGATGGCAAGATCGGGCCATGTGGTCGCTTTCGAACTGACGTAGCTGGCGCATGTGTAACCCATCGCCTTCGCCTGCGCGAACCGCTCCTGCCGCAGCCGGTTCATGCGTTTGAAACTGATCGGCAGGAACATGTCGTATTCCGCTGCGGGAAACCGCTCCGCCACATCATCGAATGCGCAGACGGGCCGATCGCGATGGGTGTCCTTCGTCAAATACTCGCGGTCGATGGTGAAGCCGGCCACGGTCCGCCGCGTGTCGTGCTGGAAATAAAAATGCGCCAGATCGGCCAATTGACCTAGGCCGAAAATGACGATCGGCTTGAGATGATCCGTCAATCCGCGCCTCCGTCTATCGAATATGCGGCGGCGAATTGCGCACGTCGTTCCGGCGGGTGAAGCAGTGCCAGATGGAGTGCGGACAGGTCAATCCCGTCCACTGCGGTAAGCCGGTTCTCGATGAACCCCAGATCGATTGTCGCGGCGTCGAACGCGGGGCGATCGTACAGTTTCCACCCGCCGGGCATATTGACGTAATGGGTTGCGCCCAAACCGTTGGCCATGGCGAGGATCTTGGCCTGCGCGTCCAGCGATCGATCAAACTCGATGGTCGATGAAACGGCATATTCGGCGGGGATGCGGAACAGATCGGACAGCCAGCGGACGCTGGCCGACGCTAGTTCGGCGAGGCTGGCATGCGGTCCTGCCAGCAGCGCCTCCAGTTCGTCCCATATGTCCCCCGCAAACGGCGCGCGCGCATAGGAAAGGCGCATCGTTCGCATGAACTTGTCCCGCCATCGGGCGAATTGCGTGGGATGCAGGGCAATGTCGCACAACGCCTTCGCTTGACTGCGTTCGGCCAACGGAACGGTGAACAGATGGTGTGCCCCGTTCACCTGCACGCGATTGCGATGGGTCCAGCGGCGATGCGAAAAATGCGCATCGTCATACAACACGAACAGATCGGCGGCATGAACCAGCTGGAGATAGGGCAGCGCCGGAAACAGATAGGGCTGCATAATGGCGACACGGCGCCTGTCCGCCCCGAATGCTTCCCTCATAGCGCGGCGCGCAGCAATCCGGCCACGCAATCGATCGCCGCATCGGTCAGGTCCGATCCGAAGGGAAGGCACAGGATGCGGCGGCTGACGCTTTCGGCGATCGGGCACGCCCCGGCATGGTAGACGGGCAACGTGTTGAGCGCAGGATAAAAATATCGTCGCGCCTCGATCCCGTGTTCTGCCAGCATCGCCTTGATGGCGGTGGCCCGGTCCGCATCGGGGAACAGCGCCGCGCAATAGGCATGGTTCCAGTCGCACGGTGCAGCAGGCTCGATCAACCGCAGATCGCATGACGAAAGCCTGTCGCGATAATGGGCGAACCGATCCTTCGCGCGTTGCAACTGCCCGTCTATGTCCGGCAAGGCCGCCAGCCCGAAAGCGGCGTGTAGTTCCGACATCTTCGCATTGGGTCCGATCACCGGCACATCATCGCCGTCGATGCCGTGTGCTTTGGCGACCGCAACATGCGCGTCGGCGGCGGCATCGCGCATGAATACCCCGCCGCCTTCCACCATATGAAACAACTTCGTCGCGTGGAAACTCAGCGCACTGGCGTCCCCCCAATTGAAGATCGATTGGCCGCCGATACTTGTGCCGAATGCGCCCGCCCCGTCATACAGGATTTTCACACCCCGCCGCTCGCCCAATTCGGCCAGGCGCTCCACATCGCAGGGCATGCCGAAAACATGCGTGGCGAGAACCGCGTCGCTATCGTCCTGCAGTGCCGCCTCCGCCTTTTCGGGATCGAGACAAAGCGTATCCGCATCGATATCCGCGAAGATCGGCGTAAGACCGTTGAGGGCGATCGCATGGGCGCTGGCGGCGAAAGAAAACGGCGTCGTCACCACCGATCCAGTCAGATTGCACCCAGACAGCGCCAATTGCAGGGCCGATGCGCCCGAAGATACCAGCTGCAGATGTTCGACGCCCAGCCGCCCGCACCACGCCGCAGGATCACGACCGGGCGACCTGGGTCCCGCGTCGCAACCTCGACGATTGCCTGATCGACTTTACTGAAAACGCCGCCTTTCTCGACCGGTTCTTTCGGGCGCTCGTCGC
>JBASAR010000302.1:0-14748 GCA_049650705.1 Pontixanthobacter sp.
TCCTTCACGTCGCCCTGCAGCACGCCAGCCTGAATGGCGGCGCCCATGGCGACGACTTCATCCGGGTTGACGCCGGTATGCGGTTTTTTGCCGAAGAAGTTTTCGACCACTTCGCGCACCTTGGGCATGCGGGTCATACCGCCGACCAAAATCACTTCGTCGATGCCGCCCTTGTCCATGCCCGCATCGGCGAGTGCCTTCTTGCAGGGCTCCAGCGTGCGTTTGATGAGGTCGCCGACCATCTTTTCGAGGTCCGAACGGCTGATGGTCTCAACCAGGTGCAACGGGGTGGACGAACCACCTTCCATACGCGCGGTAATGAACGGCAGGTTCACCTCCGTAGTCTGGCTGCTAGAAAGTTCGATCTTCGCCTTCTCGGCCGCTTCCTTCAGACGTTGAAGGGCCAGCTTGTCCGACCGCAGATCCATGCTTTCCTTCTTGTTGAAGGCGTCGGCCAAATGTTCGACGATCGCATTATCGAAATCTTCGCCGCCGAGGAAAGTGTCGCCATTGGTCGACTTCACCTCGAACACGCCGTCGCCGATTTCGAGAACGGAAACATCGAACGTACCGCCGCCAAGGTCATAAACTGCGATGGTTTTGCCATCGTCCTTGTCCATGCCATAGGCCAGTGCGGCCGCCGTCGGCTCGTTGATGATCCGCAGCACTTCCAAACCGGCGATTTGCCCCGCATCCTTTGTTGCCTGCCGCTGCGCATCGTTGAAATAGGCAGGGACGGTGATAACCGCCTGCGACACGGTTTCGCCCAAATAACTCTCGGCGGTTTCCTTCATTTTCTGCAGGATGAACGCGGAAACTTGCGACGGGCTGTAATCCTCGCCGCCGGCCTTGACCCAGGCATCGCCGTTCTTACCCTTGACGATGTCGTACGGGACCAAGCCCATATCCTTCTTTGTCATCGGGTCGTCGAACCGGCGACCGATCAGGCGCTTGATCGCGAACAGGGTGTTGTCGGGATTGGTCACCGCTTGGCGTTTTGCCGGCTGACCGATCAACCGTTCGTTATCCTTGGTGAAGGCAACGATCGAAGGCGTGGTGCGTGCGCCTTCGGAATTTTCGACGACTTTGGGTTTGCCCCCATCCATCACCGCGACACAGGAATTCGTCGTGCCGAGGTCAATACCGATTACTTTAGCCATGGTTTCCCCACTAGATAGTCAATTGTCTGGACGCCGCATGGGTTCGTTTTCCTGATATAGGCAAAACGGATCTGCAGCTCGATTGGTGGGCGCGATATAGGTGTGGTTTCGGTTGGCACAAGGGACCGGGCGGGCTACTTCCCCAGCCATATCGTTTCAGGAGATCTCCCCATGCCCAACCCTTCGCAATCCCGCACAGATCGGCTGTCCGTTGTCCGCCGCGTTTGTGCATCCGCCGCGCTCGGACTGTCCACGATCATGATCGCGTCGTGTGGCGACAACAGCGAACCTGTCGAACAGGCACCCGACGGCGCGCCGGGGCTGGCCATCGAAAATGCGCGACTGGTACTACCCGCTGTCGGCGGTAATCCCGGGGCGGTGTATTTCGACCTTGCCTATACCGGCGAAACCAATGCCCTGCTCAGTGCCGTGTCGGTTGCAGGCGCGCAGGAAACCATGATGCATCAATATGGGGAAGAAGATTTGAAGGTGCAGATGATTCCGTTGGACCCCGTGCCACTGACCAACGGATCGAACATTGCTTTCGAACCGGGCGGCAAGCATGTCATGGCGATGGGTTTGTCGGATGAGCTGGCTGCCGGCGGAAGTACGCAGGTGACCTTCATTTTGGACAATGGTGATAAAACGACCGTCGATGCCGCTATCCTGGCGGCGGGGGATGAACGCTGAACGACGGATCGTCCGCGGTCGCGCCCTGCCCCGCGGGCGGCGAACGCGGATTGACGGACGGGGAAATCACCCTCGCGTGTAGCATGTTTGGGTCGGCGATCGACTATGCGACGGTTCGGATGCGCCGCCGCAAATGGTTCGCCTTCCAACCAAAAAACGTCACCATGGCCCCGCGCGGCCATATGCATTTCCATCCGGGCGGGACCAATTATTGCGATGATTTCGCGACGGAGAGCCTTGCCCGGCAGGCGCATTTCATCCACGAAATGACACATGTCTGGCAGGCACAAACGAAGGGCAGTTGGTGGCTGGTGTTCAACCGAATGCTTTGGTCGCGCTACGATTACGTCATTCGCCCGGGCTGGCCGCTTACACGATACGGTATAGAACAACAGGCGGAGATCGTGCGCCATGCGTTCATGCTACGAAACGGTGTCCCGGTTGCCGGTATCGCCAACGCCGCGGTGTTCGATCGTCTGGTGCGGTTCACCGGGGCCAAACCGTGACCGATTTCGAATTCATCTTCGCGCTCTACAGTCTGGTATTGGGCCTCTCGATCGTCGAACTGCTGGCGGGTTTCGGAAAGGCGCTCGAATTGCGGCTCGCGCATTCGCCGGGGTCGCGAAAGTTCTCGATCGGATATCTGGTTCCGCTGTTCGGAATATTCGTCATGCTCGACCTGCTGTCGTTCTGGTCCTTCGCATGGGTGGTACGCGACCTGATCGAAGTTTCGACGATATCGCTGCTATGCGTGTTGTCGTTCGCAGGTATCTATTACCTTGCGGCTCGATTGGTATTCCCGACCGAACCGAATGATTTCGTCAATCTTGACACCCATTATTATCGTGTCCGGCGCGTCATCCTAAGTCTGCTGATCGCGTTGGTCGTCATTCAATGGGCATGGCTGCTGTCATTGGAGCCGATACGGGACCAGCTGCTGACCTTTACGTCGGTATCGCTTACCGTGCTGTTCGTCGCCCTGATGGTCGCTGCCATGTTTACCCAAACCAGGCGCTGGAGCATCGTGTGGCTATCTGCCCTTTCAATTCGATATCTGGCTTTGTACGCCCTGGGCTGAACGCGTTTCAGTCCGGCTTCTTGGCCACTGCCACCATCGCGGGCCGCAGCAGACGGTCCTTGATCATATAACCAGCCTGCATTTCCTGAACGATCGTGCCCGGCTCTTCCTTGTCGGTCGGCACTTCCATCATCGCCTGATGCTGGTTGGGATCGAGTGGCAGGCCCATGGCTGCGATACGGCTGATGCCGTGCTGCGCGAACACCTTGTCCAGTTCGCGCTGTGTCGCCTGGATGCCGGTAACAAGACCTTTGAACTTGCTGTCTTCGCGCAAATCTTCGGGAATGGCATCGATACCGCGCGCCAAATTGTCGGCTACGGACAGGATATCGCGCGCAAAACCGGTCGCGGCATAAGCGCGGGCATCGCCCACATCCTTTTCCATACGGCGGCGCACATTCTGAGTCTCCGCCTTGGCATACAGCGTTTCCTGCTTAGCCGCTTCCAGTTCGCCCTGAAGAAGGTTCAGTGCTTCGTCATCGGAGATGTTCTCGCCGTCCGAACCATCATCGAGAAATTCTTCCGGAACGCCGTCCAATTCCTTGTCCAATTGCGGATCCACCGTATCCGATGCGGTACCCGCGGACGTGTCGTTCTTATCCATGCGATCTAATCCAATATCTCTGGTGATTATCCGATCAGCTTTTCAAGCGATCTTGCCGTGAAATCGATCATGGGGACAACCCGCGCGTAATTCAACCGCGTCGGGCCGATGACGCCCAGCACCCCAACCACCTTCCCGGTTTCATCGCGATAGGGGGAAGCGATGACGGACGAACCCGTTAGCGAGAACAGCCGGTTTTCCGATCCGATGAATATGCGCGTGGCATCCGCGATCCGGGCGTCGTCCAGCAGTTCGGCGACCGCCTGTTTGCTTTCCAGATCGTTCAGCAACGAACGCACCCTCTCGAGGTCCTGCAACGCGACTTCGTCCAAGAGATTGGCCTGACCGCGCACGATCAGGATGGGGCGTTCGGTCGGGTCGCGGCTCCACACAGCAAGACCGCGTTCGACCAGATCCCGGCTCGCATCGGTCAAGGCGTCGCGCTCCGCATCGATTTCGCCCGCCAACGCATGCGCCGCATCGGTCAAAGTCTTGCCGGCCATCTTCGCGGTTATGAAATTGCCCGCCTGTTCCAACGCTGAGCGGTCCGCCACGCCGGTCAGGTTCAGCACGCGGTTTTCAACCTGCCCATCTTCACCAACCATCACGGCCAGCGCCTGATGGTCGGACAATGGTACAAGGTTCATCTGACGCAGTCTTATCTCGCGCTGCGGCACAGTGACCATGCCCGCCGCGCCGGACAGGTCGGACAACAACACGCTGGCCGCTTCGAGCGCCTGCTCGACTTGCCCACCATCCTGCAACCGCCGCTCGATCGCTTGACGCTCCATCGCGGTAGGCTCGCTCATCTGCATCATGCCGTCGACGAACAGTCGCAGACCGCTGACCGTTGGCAGCCGCCCCGCGCTGGTATGCGGCGCCGCCAACAGCCCCAGTTTCTCCAGTTCGGCCAGCACCGATCGGATCGACGCGGGCGACAGATCGAGCCGCCCGTCTCCCGCCAGCGATTTGGAACCGACGGGCAGTCCGTCCGCCAGATACCCCTCCACCACCAGCTGGAATATGGTTCGCGCACGGGCGGTCAATTCGGTGAGAGGCGCGTTGGTCATCCATCATATTCTAACCGGCACGCTTGCAGCCTCAAGCCCCGATCGCCTATCGCGCGTTCATCCCGCGTAATCGCGAACCACCAGACAAGGAATATCAGGATGCGACCTTCCGGCAGAGCGCCCGACGAAATGCGGGCACTTTCTTTCGAAACGGGCTTCACCAAACATGCCGAAGGATCGTGCCTTATCAGCTGCGGCGACACGCGCGTCTTGTGCACTGCCAGCATCGAAGAACGCATTCCGCCATGGCTGCGTGGCAAGGGCGAAGGCTGGGTCACCGGCGAGTATTCGATGCTTCCACGTGCCACCCACACCCGCGGTTCGCGCGAGGCGGCACGCGGCAAGCAGAGCGGACGTACGCAGGAAATTCAGCGCCTGATCGGACGTTCCCTGCGTGCAGTCGTCGATCTGAAGAAATTGGGCGAACGGCAGATCACGCTGGATTGCGATGTCATCCAGGCCGATGGGGGCACGCGGACCGCCTCGATATCGGGCGCATGGGTCGCGCTGCGTCTGGCGGTAAACGGTTTGCTGGAAACCGGCGCGATCACGGATGACCCCATTTCCGCGCAAGTCGCCGCGATCAGCTGCGGTATGTATCGGGGCACGCCGGTTCTCGATCTCGATTACGATGAAGACAGCAACGCCGATGCCGATGCCAATTTCGTCCTGATCGAGGGCGGCCAGATCGCGGAAGTGCAGGCAACCGCCGAGGGGGCGACTTACGATGAGGAAGGGCTATTGCGCCTCCTCCGCCTCGCGAAGATCGGCTGCGACGGCATCTTCGCCGGTCAGCGCGATGCGGTGACATAGGACACGCCCCATGACGCGCAGAATAGGTTCCGGATCGATCGTGATCGCTACGCACAATGCGGGAAAGCTGAAAGAAATTTCGGTTCTGCTGGAACCGCACGGTCTGACCTGTTTGTCCGCCGGATCGCTTGGCCTTCCCGAACCGGCAGAAACCGGGACGACGTTCGTTGAGAACGCGCTGATCAAGGCGCGTGCTTCGGCAGAGGCATCCGGTATCGCCAGTCTAGCGGATGATAGCGGCCTTTCGGTCGCGGCGCTCGAAGGGCGGCCAGGCGTCTACACCGCCGATTGGGCGGAGCGGCAATGGTTCGAAGGCGATGCGGGTCGCGACTGGTACATGGCCATGGGCAAGGTCGAAGGGATGCTGGCCGAACGCGGGCCGGACGTGCCGCGCGATGCGTGGTTCTCCTGCGTCCTAGCCCTTGCCTGGCCGGACGGCGAACATGCCGTCTACGAAGGACGGATCGACGGCACACTGACCTGGCCCCCGCGAGGCGCGTTGGGTTTCGGTTACGATCCAGTGTTCGTGCCCGCCGGGCTTGACCAAACTTTCGCCGAGATCGAACCGGGTCGCAAACATGGCATGAGCCACCGGGCGGATGCCTTCGCGAAGCTGGTCGCGGATCAGTTCGGCGGCTAGTACCCGCGAATGGCTCGCGCGCTCTACATCCACTGGCCGTTCTGCATAAAAAAATGCCCCTATTGCGACTTTAACAGTCATGTCCGCGCCGAAGTCGATTACGATGTATGGCGCCGCGCCTTCATCAGTGATCTGCAACATGAAGCCGCGTTGGCAAATGACGGGCCCCTCGCTTCGATTTTCTTCGGTGGGGGAACGCCATCCCTGATGCCATCGGCTCTTGTTGGGGCATTGCTGGCCGAAGCGGAAAGGTTGTTCGGTTTCGCGGCCGACATAGAAATTACGCTGGAAGCCAATCCATCATCCATCGAAGCGGCCAAATTCACCGATCTTGCGAAAGCAGGCGTCAATCGCGTCTCCCTCGGTCTGCAAGCGTTGGACGACGCCGATCTGAAGTTTTTGGGCCGGCTGCATTCCGTCGCCGAAAGCATGGCCGCCCTCGACGTGGCGCAAAACAATTTCGCGCGCGTCAACATCGATTTGATCTATGCCCGACCCGATCAAAACATGGCGCGATGGCAGGTCGAGCTGGAACGTGCGATCGCTTTCGGTACCGAACATCTCGCGCTTTACCAGTTGACGATCGAGGCCGAGACGCGCTTCGCCACGGATGTACGGCGCGGGGTGTTTGCTCCGCTCGGCGACGATCCGTCCGCCGATCTGTTCGAGTTGACGCGCGCCATTACCAGCGCCGCCGGTCTGCCCCCTTACGAAATAAGCAATCACGCGCGGGCGGGCGCGGAAAGCCGCCATAATCTAACCTATTGGCGATACCGCGACTATATCGGGATCGGCCCCGGTGCGCATGGGCGGCGCGGCGGTATCGCCACTTTCCGGCATAAGAAGCCTGAAAACTGGCTGCGCAGCGTGGCGGAAAAGGGGCATGGTTTGAAAACGGAAGACATGGTGACCGCGTCCGAACAGGCGTCCGAGGCATTGCTGATGAACCTTCGCCTCGAAGAAGGCATCGATCTTGCCGCCATGTGTGCGCGGTTCAAAATGCCACAATCGAGTTTGATCGATCGCGCCAAACTATCGAACCTGCAACGTCTGGCGCTGGTGTGGCGCGATGGCGATCGTATCGGCGTGACGCCGCAGGGTATGCCCGTGCTCGATGCGATATTGACCGAACTGGTGCATTCCGATCTCGTGTCTGTTCGATGACCGGTCATGATCTCGTTGCCGACTGGAGCAAACACCTTGCAAAGGCGCGGCGACGGTCGCCCCATACTGTCCGCGCCTATTGTGCAGCCGCGAACCGTCTCGTTGTATCGAGCGCAATTTCCGATTGGAACGATCTGGCGACGATCGAGCCTGCGACGATACGCGCGCAACTCGCGGAACGGCGGCGCGAAGGGCTCGGTAACGCGTCGGTGGCGCGCGAATTGTCGGCCATACGCGCGCTCATCGCTTTTGCGCGCGAACGATGCGGCCTGACCCAGCTGGCACCCCCCCGCTTGCGCGGTCCGCGAACTCCCAAGGGTTTGCCCCGCCCCGTGACCCCGGACGATGCAGCAAACCTGGCCGAAACGGTGGGTGACGTCGCGGCGGAAAGCTGGATCGGTCTGCGCGATAGAGCCGTGCTGCTGCTCCTTTACGGCGCAGGTCTGCGCATTGCGGAAGCGCTAACGCTCACCGGCGCGGTCCTGCCGCTGGACGAGAGCGTCACGGTTCTTGGCAAGGGCGGCAAGCAGCGCGTGGTCCCCATCCTGCCGATCATCGTCGAGGCCATCGATGCCTATGCGGATGCCTGCCCCTGGCCCATCGTAAAGGACGGCCCCCTTTTCATAGGCGCGAAAGGCGGGCCGCTGCGGCAGAACATGGTGCAAAAGGCGGTTGCAAAGGCGCGGATCGCATTGGGCCTGCCGGCGACGGCCACCCCCCATGCACTCCGCCACAGTTTTGCAACTCATCTGCTGGGCGCGGGCGCCGATCTACGCAGCCTGCAGGAGCTTCTGGGCCATGCCAGTTTGGGCAGTACGCAAATCTATACCAAGGTGGATACGGCGACGATGCTCGACACTTATCGCAATGCCCACCCGCGGGCGTCGAGTGACGGCGACTAAAGGCGTCGTTCGATCGCATCCCAGATTTTGCCGGCCGTATCGGTGCCGTTGAATTTGTCGATCGCCACGATTCCGGTTGGCGAGGTCACGTTGATTTCGGTCAACCATTTGCCGCCGATCACATCGATCCCGACGAAGATCAGCCCGCGCCGTTTTAGTTCCGGCCCCATCGCGGCGCATATTTCCTCTTCGACCGGCGTCAGTTCGGCCGCCTCCGCATAGCCGCCCTGCGCCAGGTTCGACCGGAATTCGCCCTTCCCGGGTTTGCGGTTGATCGCGCCGGCAAATTCGCCGTCGACCAGCACGATGCGCTTGTCGCCTTCGCTTACTTCGGGAAGGAACGGCTGCACCATATGCGCTTCGGGCCAGGTCCGGTTGAACAGTTCGAACAGGGCGGAGGTGTTGGTGCGATCCTCGCCAAGCTTGAAGATCGCCTTGCCGCCATTGCCATGCAGCGGTTTGACTACCACGCTGCCATGCCGTTCCTGAAAGGCGCGCACATCCGCCAGTTCGCGCGCGATCAGCGTCGGCGGCATGAACCGTGCATAATCCAGCACGAACATCTTTTCCGGCGCATTCACGACCTCGCGCGGATCGTTGGTCACCAGCGTGCGGCCCTTCAGGCGGTCGAGCATCAGCGCGGCGCTGATATACCCCAGATCGAAGGGCGGGTCCTGCCGCATCAGGATGACGTCGATATCCTCCGCCAGATCGATACGGCGGCGTTCGCCGATGGTGTAATGATCGCCCGCGACGGCCTGGACCGTCACCGGCGCGGCATGGGCGGTAAGCGAGCCATGACCGCTGCGCACCGTTTCATATGCGAGGCTTCGCACGTCGTAATGCCACAGCGTATGGCCGCGATCCTGCGCACTCAGCATCAGGGCGAAACTGGAATCGCCATCGATATTGATCGTTTCCATCGCGTCCATCTGGACCGCTACGCGCCGTGTCATACTGCCATTCTCCTGCGCGCCATCATGGCTGCCATGCGTTGACGATGTGCCGCGGTGCGGTTCCGGGCGCAAGCAGGATCACGTCGATCCGCATATCGTCCTTCTCGCCCAGAAACTCATGGGCGATGCATTCGGCCGCGGCGGCAACACGTTGCAGCCGCCGTTCGTCGATCGCATGATCGAGTTCGTCCGCTTTGACGCGCCATTTGACCTCGACGAAGGCAACGACAGAGCCGCGCCGCATGATCAGATCGACTTCGCCGCGAGGCGTCTTCACCCGCTTGGCAAGGCAGATCCAGTCCTGTTTTTCCAGCCATGCGGCCGCGCGCGTCTCCGCATCGCGTCCGCTGCGCTCGGCTGCCTGGCGTGCAATCATCCGCGCAGCTCCATGGCGCGTGCATACAAGACCTTGCGATCCCTGCCCGTCGCCTTGGCCACAAGCCCCGCCGCCTGACTGGCCTTGTTCGTTTGCAGCATCTCCCGAAGCAGCCGCTCGACTTCCGCGTCCGTCATGGTGTCCTGCGGCGGGGGTCCGACGATCAGCACGATTTCCCCTTTCGGCGGTTGCTGGCTGTAATGGGCGATGAGCGTTTCTGCGGAGGCCGTCCGGCATTCTTCGTGCAGTTTGGTCAATTCGCGCGCCACGGCAACCGATCGGCCGGGATACAGGTCGCCGATGGCGGCCAGCGATTTGAGCAGACGCGGCCCCGTTTCGTAGAATACCAACGTCGCATCGATCATGCCGAGCGCTTCGAGTGATTGACGCCGGGCCATGTCCTTGACGGGCAGGAACCCCGCGAAATGGAACCTGTCGGTGGGCAGTCCCGAAAGGGTCAGACCCGCGATGGCGGCGCAAGGACCGGGCAATGTGGTGATCGCGACACCGGCGGCCTTCGCGTCGCGAACCATGCGATAGCCGGGATCCGAGATCAGCGGTGTCCCCGCATCGCTCGCCAGCACTACGGCGCGGACCCCGGCCTCCGCCACGAGGCTTGCGCGTTCGTTATCGTCGCTGTGGTCATTATATCGGCGCATAGGTTTGCGAATATCAAGATGTTTGAGCAGCTTGCCCGTCACCCGCGTATCTTCGCATGCGATCAGGTCGCAGCGGGTTAGAACGTCGACTGCGCGCATCGTGATATCGCCGAGATTGCCAATCGGCGTGGCCACGATATACAGGCCGGCGGAAAGCTGGTCGGATGGTTCTGCGGGGGGCACGCGGGCGTTCTTGGCCAGAACGGCATTGGTTCGCAAGGAAGAACGCATGGAATTGGCACGGATCGTCTTCAACCGCCGCAACTGGATGGTGGCGGGTGCATCGCTGGCGATAGCGGGCTGCAAGGTCATACCGGACGGCCCCGCCCCGACCACCACGACGCAGGCACCCGAACCGGCCCCCGCAGCCGCGCCCGACTTCACCGCCCTGCCGACCGACGATACCCGTCATCTGGTCGCGTTGCTGGTGCCCCTGTCCGGTACGAACGGGGCGGTCGGCAAATCGATCGCCAATGCGACGACGATGGCCTTGTTGGACACCAATGCGGGCAATCTGCGCATCACGACTTACGATACCGCCGATGGCGCACGCAGCGCGGCACGGCGCGCGGTGCAAGACGGCAACAAGCTGATCCTGGGACCGTTGATGGCGGATAACGTCTCTTCGGTCTTGGCTGAAGCGCGCCCGGCGGACGTGCCGCTGATATCCTATTCCAACGATGCGAGCGTCGCGGGGCCGGACGTGTTCGTCATGGGGCATGTCCCCGCCCAATCCATCACCCGCACGGTCGCATTCGCACGCGGACGCGGGGCGGAAAGGTTCGCGGTGATCGCTCCCGAAGGAGACTACGGCACCCAGGCGGGTTCCGCCGTGCGCGACGCGCTGCGTAAATACGGCGGCAGTCTGGTCACGACCGAAACCTATGCCCGTGGCAATACGTCGATCATCAGCGCGGCACAGCGGCTGAAGCAGCGCGGCGGGTTCGATGCGGTGTTGATCGCCGACAGCTCCAGACTGGTCGCATTGGCAGCGGCGGAACTGCGCCCGGCGGGGGGCGGAACCGTGCAACTGATGGGGACCGAATTGTTAAGCGGTGAAAGCAGCATAGCGCGCAATTCCGCCGTGCAGGGCACGCTGTTTTCCGCGGTGTCGGACGGTCGCTTCAAACGGTTTGCCGAAAGCTACGAATCCCGCTTCGGCGCCCAACCCTTCCGTATATCCACGTTGGGCTACGACAGTGTTCTGTTGACCTTGCGCGTGGCCCAGGATTGGCAGATCGGGCAAAGTTTCCCGGTGACACAACTACGCGCGGAAGACGGCTTTCTCGGCCTCGATGGCGTATTCCGCTTCATGCAGAACGGTGTAATCGAACGGTCGATGGAGGTTCGCCAGGTCGACGACGACCGTGTGACTATCGTCGATCCTGCGCCGACGCGTTTCTGATCCCGCCGTCGCTTGCGATCGACCATAAGCGCCTCGCCCTGCGCAGTCCGCTTGTAAGCGTGGCGAACGCGCGCTTATAACGTCGTCATGGCAGATGATCTTTTCGACGGTACACCGGCAACCAGCGGCGATTACGACGCGTCCTCCATCGAAGTGCTCGAAGGGCTCGAACCCGTGCGCCGCCGCCCAGGCATGTATATCGGCGGGACGGACGACCGTGCGCTGCATCATCTCGCCGCCGAAGTACTCGACAATGCGATGGACGAGGCGGTGGCCGGACATGCCACGCGTATCGAAATGGCATTGGAGGAAGGCAACCGCCTGACCGTAAGCGACAATGGCCGCGGCATTCCAGTGGAAGAACATCCCAAATTCCCGGGTAAATCGACACTGGAAGTCATCCTGTCGACGCTGCATTCGGGCGGCAAGTTTTCAGGCAAGGCGTATGCGACATCCGGCGGGCTCCACGGCGTCGGCGTCAGTGTGGTCAACGCCCTGTCCAGTGATACGAGAGTGGAAGTTGCACGCGACCGGAAACTGTATGCGCAGAGTTTCGCGAGAGGTGAAACGCTGGGTCCGATCGAGGCCTTGGGTGCAACGCCCAATCGGCGCGGAACCACGGTCAGCTTCACGCCCGATACCGAAATCTTCGGAGACAGGCAGTTCAGACCGAGCCGACTTTTCAAACTCGCGCGGTCGAAAGCCTATCTTTTCGCAGGCGTGGGAATACGCTGGAAATGCGCAGAAAGCCTGACCAGCGACGATGTCCCGGCAGAAGCGGTGTTCCGGTTTCCCGGCGGACTGGCCGACCATCTGGCCGAACAGATCGGTACGCGTGAATGTGTAACCGCGGTCCCTTTCGCCGGAACGCAGAATTTTGCCGATGATCAGGGGCGGGTCGAATGGGCGTGCGCTTGGCCGCTTTATTCCGAAGGATCGACCAGCTGGTATTGCAACACCGTGCCCACACCCGACGGCGGCACGCACGAACAGGGCCTGCGCGCGGCGTTGGTCAGGGCGCTACGTGCGTTCGGCGATCTGACCGGCGCGAAGAAAGCGAAGGATTTGACCGCCGACGACGTGATGACCGGCGGCGAGGTCATGCTGTCCGTGTTCATTCGCGATCCGCAGTTTCAAAGCCAGACAAAGGATCGGCTGACCTCCCCCGATGCCGCACGCTTGGTAGAGAACGCGATGCGCGATCATTTCGACCATTTCCTCACCGACAACATGGATCGGGGCAAGGCGCTGCTCGGTCAGGTGATGGAGCGGATGGACGAACGACTGGCGCGCAAGCAGGAACGCGAAATTAAGCGCAAGACCGCGACCAACTCGAAGAAGCTGAGGCTGCCCGGTAAGCTGACCGATTGTTCGGGCGACGGCGGAGGCGACACCGAACTGTTCATCGTCGAAGGCGATTCCGCCGGCGGCAGCGCGAAACAGGCGCGCAATCGCAAGACGCAGGCGATCCTGCCGATCCGGGGCAAAATCCTCAACGTGGCATCGGCCAGCATGGAAAAGATCGGCGCCAATCAGGAAATTGCCGATCTGATGCTGGCCATGGGGTGCGGCATACGCAAGGATTGCGACGCTGAACAGCTGCGCTACGATCGCATCATCATCATGACCGATGCCGACGTGGACGGAGCGCATATCGCCACGCTGCTGATGACATTCTTCTTTCAGGAAATGGCGGAAATCGTGCGTACAGGCCACCTGTTCCTTGCGCAGCCGCCGCTTTACAAGCTGACTGCCGGCAAGGAAAGCCGCTATGCCCGCGACGATGCGCACCGCGCCGAGCTGCAGGCCACCGTGTTCAAAGGCAAGAACGTCGATGTCGCCCGGTTCAAGGGGCTGGGCGAAATGAACCCCGGGCAATTGCGGGAAACCACAATGGACCCGGCCTCCCGCAGCCTCGTGCGCATTACGCTGCCCCCCGAATTCGAACAGCGGGCGTTGGTGAAGGAGCTTGTCGATCAGCTGATGGGCCGCAATCCCGAACACCGGTTCAACTTCATCCAGAACAACGCGGGCGATATGGATCGCGATCTTATCGACGCATAAACGATTATATGTGCAGGTGTTGAACAGGGGCGGAATGCCTGACTAGATTGCATATTCTGGCTCTTTTGTTTCCGGGGAGGCAAGCGCGATGTTCGATAAGGCGGGTGAGGATGGGCCGGGCGATATCCGACGCGATCCGCGCCATCCGGTTGCCATTCCCGGACGGTACCGGCGCGGTGCCGGCCTGCCGACCGATGTTCAGTTTCTCGATCTGTCACGTTCGGGATGCCGATTTTTCGACAAATTCGGCAATCTCAAAGTCGGTTCGGAAATCACCCTACGCATCAGCACGTTCGGTCCGATCGTGTCCGCCATACGCTGGCGCAAGGACAGCTATGTCGGCGTTGCCTTCGAACCGCCTTTGCACGAGGCGGTGCTGGACCATATTACGGCGCAATTTCCGATCTGACTGCCCGAACCGTTCCGTCGGGCGACGGCTGGCCGACCCGAGGCAGTCGGATAATCGCCTATCAGGCGGCGCATCGAACGCTGCGACACGAGATCGAACGCGTTCTTGCCCTTTGCGGCTGTGCCGATTACGCCGCTTCGCAAAACCCGTTGCACAGGAAAACCCATGACCGATCAGACTATCGCCCTTTTCGACGGAACGCAGGATTATATCGCCACGGACGATCTGAAGGTCGCCGTCGATGCCGCCGTGACCTTGCGCCGCCCGCTGCTGGTGAAGGGCGAACCCGGCACCGGGAAGACGGTTCTGGCGCATGAGATCGCAAAGGCCGTCGATGCGCCCCTGATCGAATGGAACATCAAATCCAGCACCAAGGCTCAGCAGGGGCTGTACGAATACGATGCTGTCGCCCGTTTGCGCGATGGTCAGCTTGGAGAAGAACGGGTCCACGACATCCGCAATTACATCAAGAAGGGCAAATTATGGGAGGCGTTCACGGCCCCGCGCCTGCCAGTCCTGCTGATCGACGAGATCGACAAGGCGGATATCGAATTTCCCAACGATCTGTTGCAGGAACTCGATCGGATGAGCTTCGACGTTTACGAAACGCAGGAGCGGGTCGAGGCGAAGGAGCGCCCGATCGTGGTCATCACATCCAACAATGAAAAGGAATTGCCCGACGCATTCCTGCGGCGCTGTTTTTTCCATTATATCAAGTTTCCCGATCGCGACACGATGCGCGCGATCATCGATGTTCA
>JBASAR010000303.1:0-1720 GCA_049650705.1 Pontixanthobacter sp.
GCCAAGGGCAGATGATTTTGTTCGGGTCGCATACCGCCCTTTGGACTTTCGCTACACATTTTATCCGCTCGACCGGATCAACCGGATTATTCCTCGGGGAGACTCGCGGCGAAGTTTGATGCGGAACATGGTTGGCAAGTCGAATTTTGCCTTGGTGGCAGGACGCCAAAACAAGTCTGGTAGCCCAGACCATTTCTTTGCGGTGGATTGCCTTAGTGAAATAAAGACCGGGGAGAGCACGATCCAATCTTACCACTTTCCGCTCTATCTTTACCCAGAGGAAGGCACACTAGGGTCCAGACTCATTCACAGCCAGAAGGCGAAGGCGGTTGCGAGCGCGACGCCTGAGAGGAAGTTGGCGGCGAGTTTGTCGTAGCGGGTTGCGATGCGGCGGAAGTCCTTCAACCGGCAGAAGGCGTTTTCGATGAGGTGTCGGCCGCGGTAGCGCTGCTGGTCGTAGCGAACGGCGCGCTTGCGGTTTCGCCGACCCGGGATGACGGGCACGGCGCCTGCCTCGCGCAGTGAGCGACGCAGGCGATCGGCATCGTAGCCCTTGTCGCCCAACAGATAGCGCATCCGACCGGCGCGTTCGAGCAGCGCTGGTGCGGCCTTCACGTCGCTGACATTGCCCGCCGTCAACATCAGCGCATAGGGGCGGCCGATAACGTCGGTGAGCGCGTGGACCTTCGTGGTCCAGCCACCGCGTGAGCGGCCGATCGCCTGGATCGAACGCCCCCTTTTCCTCCGAACGCGGCGCGCTGCGCCTTGATGTAGGTGCTGTCGATGGTGGTGCTCTTCGTCACCGCACCGGCCTCCACCAGCGCGTCCAGCAGCTTGAGCCAGAAGCCCCGCCGCGACCAGCGGTTGAAGCGATTGTAGATCGTCGTCGAGGGACCATACTCGGCCGGGCAGTCGCACCAGCGGCACCCAACCTTGAGCACGTGCAGGATGCCGGAGATCACTCGGCGATCATCCACCCTACGCGCCCCAGGCTGGTTCTTTGGCAGGTGCGGCTCGATCTTAAACCACGCCTCATCCGACAACCAGAACAACGCCATGCCAGTGCCTCCCAATGATCCCCCCGCAGGTGAATCAGGAAAGCTGCTCCGCATCAAGCCGCTGATTGGGTTTGAACCCTAGCGAAGCGAGGGTTGCTGCTGACTGCACGCACTGGCTACATGCATTGACCCACGAAATCATCAGGCATCGTGCAGATCATCACCCCGGTTCATGATCCGCGGATCATCCTCTAAGACAAGCGCGCCTTTGGACGTTTGGAAAACGCAAATGAAAGCGAAATGCTCGCCATCATCGTTCTCGTCCCGAAATTTGTATTTCTTCGGTGCTGCCTGATCGGAATCGCCTTCTATCGGCCACACTCCGCTTTCGGAGAATGGCTTGCCATATGAGCCCATGTCCTTCCAGCGATCCTTGTCCTGCTTACGATCCTTCCAGAGACATACGCGCATACCATCGCGCACGGGCCGTGCGAAATGCAGGCCGTCTCCAGTCTCGTCCAGAAGCGTTACCTTCATCTGCACCGCGCCGTTGATGCGTCTGAAGTCGAAGCCGCATTTTTCCTTGTCGCTGTCTGGCACCCACGCATCGCCGGCCCACACGAAGGAGTAGCACCCGTCCTTCTTATAAGCAGTGACGGTCGCTTCGAGACGTTTTAGCATTTCGGTCATCGCTCATCCCCTATGGCGACACTCCGTAGTAT
>JBASAR010000304.1:0-1924 GCA_049650705.1 Pontixanthobacter sp.
GGCCTGTCCGGCATCGGAGCGTGTTTCGCCCCCATCGGCGGCATTTGCACCATCCGCATCGGGTTGAGAGGGGGAGCGGCGGCGCGTATCGGCCACCGTGCCGGACTGATCGGCCCCTCTTTGGCCAGCCCTTATATCGTCGTCCGGCGGAGAGAAATCCGCCATAAGCATCGTACTTTCGTTTTCCTCTTGCGGAATATACCGCAAGGACTTGGAAAAGACGCTAACGCCCAAGCGGCATAGGCACAAGGGCGTTGGTCTCACCCGGAACGGTTCGACCGAAGGCTGGACGGGGGGCTTGACCGGGACCGGTGCAAAAACTATCCGCCCGAACATACGGCCAGCGCGCCATCGGGTATCCCAACCGCGCGACCCTGATGCCCCGTCGTCTAATGGTAAGACTACGGACTCTGACTCCGTCAATTGAGGTTCGAATCCTCACGGGGCATCCAGCGTTTAAACTCCGATCATACCCCCGGCAATGCCATGCGTAGGCGATCGGCCGCGAGGACGAGAGATCGTTCGATCGGCTTCTTCCAGCGCGCTTCGATGGTTCGGCTTAGACACGCCGCAATCGCCAGGACCACTGCAAATGCGATGGCGGCGCGGATGATGAAGCTTTCGATCGGCAGTTCGCGTATCACGATCAGCCCGATATTCTGATGCACCAGATACAGCGGGTAACTGACCAGCCCGATATAGGTGACCCACGTCGGGAGCTTGATCGACGTGATCTGCAGGACGACGAACCCGGCCATCATCAGCGCGATGGCTTCCCATAGAACCGGTGCCAGACGCGGCGTTGCGGCGATAAGAACCAGGCACAGAACGCCTTTTATCAGCCTATCCCGAGAACGCGCGCGGGGCCATTCGAACGCGAACAGGCCGATGAGGAACTGCGGCGCGTAATTGGCGATGAAGAGACGGTTCGCGATTTCCGGTTCGATCCGGAGCATGACTGCGCCTAGAATGCAGAACGACGTCCAGCCGGCGAACAGTCGATCCTTGCCAAACGTGAAATATAATAGGCCGATGACCACGTAGAACTTCACCTCGACGACCAGCGACCAATAGACCCCGTCGACATAGGGCAGTTCGAGAATGACGTTGAGCCATGCGATATTGTACAGCGCCACTTCCGGCCCGACCTCCCGCCCTTCGAGCCCAATTGCGGCAACGATCACCAAAGTCAGCAGGACGCTGGCGACGAAGGCTGGCTGTATCCGCGCAAACCGTTTGGCCAAGAAGCTGACGACACCGCGCGATGTGTCGAGGCTCATATATATGCAGAATGCGCTGACCATGAAGAACAGATCGACGCCCAGCCAACCTTGCGGAATGACAAAGGGCACCTCGTTCGTCCGGTAATAGTCCGCAGGAAATCGCGCGGTATAATGGAACGCGACGACCATCACGATAGCGACCATGCGCAGACAATCGATATTGTCGTAGCGCACATGGGGCCGGTTGACCGGAGCGGTTGATAGTTCGGTCGACTGCGCCTCCCATTCGGATGGGAACCATGATCGGGAACCCTGTTCCACGCGTTCTATTAGCAATTATCGCAAAAGTTAAGTCAGACGGAACTCTGGTAAAAACCAATTCCTTGCGTAAAATGGGGGGCGTGCAATCACGGCTGCCGAACCGGCGGGGCCGTCGAAAAAGGATGCCCTCCCTGTGAAACTTTCTTCTCTTCTCCTGTGCACCAGCGCTTTCGCTCTCCAGCCAATGATGGCCGCGCCGGCAATGGCGCAGGATGCTGATCCGGACGTCGCCGAAAGCGAAGCGCCCGAGAATGACGTGATCGCACCGCAGCCGGATATGGACCCGGTCGTGCCGGTGGACGAAACCGCAGAAGGCACGCTGCCGGCAGATGCCGAAGCGGATGACGACGCTTGGGACATTACCGCGCCTCCGGGGGCCA
>JBASAR010000305.1:0-2288 GCA_049650705.1 Pontixanthobacter sp.
TGGAGCGCCCGGCGCGACGATCCTCCGCCCTTCTGAGGACCGGTGGGTTAGCGGGGGGCTGCCGCGACGCATACCCTCGCCGGTGGCACAGTGGGACCCATGCCCCGCACCATCGCCACCAACACCGATGTCGACCGTGAGCGCCTCCTGGAGTTCGCCCGCGACCGCCACCACCTCGTCCTCATCACCCAGCGTCAGGACGGCCGACCGCAGGCCTCCCCGGTCACCGGCGGGGTCGACGACGAGGGTCGCATCGTCATCTCGACCTATCCGGAGCGGGCCAAGACGGCGAACGCCCGACGGCACCCGGAGGTGAGCGTCCTCGTGCTGTCCGACGAGTTCGACGACGCGTGGGTGCAGGTGGACGGCACGTGCGAGGTCCTCGACGGCGAGGACGCCGTCGAGCCGCTCGTGGACTACTTCCGGTGCATCTCCGGTGAGCACCCGGACTGGGACGAGTACCGCCAGGCCATGCGCGACCAGGGCAAGTCCCTCATCCGGGTCACCCCGCAGCGGTGGTCGCCGATCGCCACAGGTGGGTTCCCCGCCCGGTTCGCCGACTCCGACCAGGCCTGACCCGGCCTGACAGGCCTGACCCGGGCCACGCCGACGAGGTGTGACGTGGCCCGACCTGCAGAACCCTGATGACCCTGTCGCGGCCGCGCCGGGTGAGCAACCGCCAGCCTCGTCATGGCTACCGGCCGAGCCACGGCGCCGCTGACTCGCGGTGCTGCTGCTTCTTCTCGTCCGCCATGCCGTCCCAGGTCCGCGCGGCGAAGTTGGACCGGGTGTTGGCCTCGAAGACGTCGCGGTGGTCCTCCACGAAGGTCCAGTAGAGCCCGTCCCACGCCTGCCGCCACTCCCCCGCGGGCAGGTCCGACATCTTCCTCAGGTAGTTGCTGCCGGACACGTAGGGCTTGGTCGTGATGGCGTCACCGGAGGCGAACTGGCTCATCGCATACACGTTGGGCACCATGACCCAGTCGTAGGCGTCGACGAAGAGCGACATGAACCAGCGGTACACCTCGTCGGGGTGCACACGGAGCAGGCACAGGGCGTTGCCGAGCACCATGAGCCGCTCGATGTGGTGGGCGTACCCCCGCTCGAGGACCCGGCGGATCACCAGGTCGACCGGCTCGAGCCCGGTGTCGCCGGTCCACCAGGACTCCGGCATGGAGCGCCCGTGCTCGAGCACGTTGCTGGTGCGCATCCGCCGCCCCCACAACCGGTACGTCGCCCGCATGTACTCCCGCCACCCGATCAGCTGACGTACGAACCCCTCGAGGCTGGGCAGGTCGATGTCGTGCTCGTCGGCGGCCGCCAGGGCGCGCTCCAGCACCTGGTCGGGGTTGATGAGACCGCAGTTGAGGGCGGGGCTCAGCGCGGCGTGGAAGACGACCGGGTGCTCGGCGCTGATCGCGTCCTCATAGGGCCCGAACTGGGAGAAGCGCTCGTCCAGGAAGCGGCGCAGCGCCGCGTCGGCCTCGCCCGGCGAGGTCGACCAGCAGAACGTCCGGGGGTCCCCGGGGGCGTCCGGGACCTGCTCGGCGACCCAGTCGACCGCCTCCTCGACCCGGGTATGCCGTCGCGACGGTCCCAGCGACGGGTCGGGCACGGGGTGGCCCGCGGGCAGCTTCTTGCGGTTCTCGGTGTCGAAGGACCAGCGGCCGCCCACCGGCTGCTCGCCGTCCATGAGGACGTCCAGCCGGCGCCGCTGCCAGGCGTAGAAGTGCTGCATCCGGGCGCCCCCGGAGGCGAAGTGCTCGTGGATCTGCTCCCGGGGGGTGAGGAAGGACGGCGTGTCGAGCACGTCCTCGCGGCTCAGCTCGTAGCCCCCCTCCCGCAGCTGGTCGCGGCAGTGCCGCCCCAGCCAGTCGTCCGCGACGTCGAGGACGCTGACCCGGTCCGGTCGCAACCTCTGCACGAGTTCGACGAGCCCGGCGCCACTGGTCCGGTCGGGGGTGGACTCGACGACCTCGACGTCGAAGGACGCCTCGCGGGCGCGGTCCACGAAGCGGGCGACCGCGCCACGGTGCATGACCAGCTTGTGCGCGTGGAACGGGAACTGGCGGTAGAGCAGGTCGTCCTCGACGACGACGAGGACGGTGCCGGAGGGGACGTCGAGCTGCTCGGTGTGCAGCTGGTGCGGGTAGACCAACCGCACCTGGGTGCCGCGGCTCATGCGGCGCTCACGGCGACGTCCGACACGGCCTCGGCCTCCGGGTCCCACCAGCGCAGGGCCTCGACCGTGAGGGTGCGGCCGGCCCCGGAGCCAGACCCCCCTCCGG
>JBASAR010000306.1:0-2351 GCA_049650705.1 Pontixanthobacter sp.
GCGTCTATCGCACCCATGACGGGGCGACCCCGGTGTTCGGCGCGATCAAGGCGGCGGAACGCAAGTTGATCGAACAGCAGGACAGCAAAAGCTACCTCGGCCCGGAAGGCGATCTGGGTTTTGTTCATGCATTGATGCCGTACATCTTCGGGCGGGGCGCCGCGACGGGGGGCGCGACCATGAACGGCCGGATCGAAGGCATGCAGACGCCCGGCGGCACCGGCGCGGTGCGGTTGGCGGTGGCGATCGCGGCGAAGGCAGGGGCAAAACGCGTCCATCTGGGGGTGCCGAGCTGGCCCAACCATGCACAGGTGATCGCCGATGTCGGTCTGGAAACCGTGCCGTTCGACCATGCGAACGACGACGGCACCGTCAATGTCGAGGCCGCGCTGCAAGCGATCGAGACGGCACGCGAGGGCGACGTCATGCTGCTGCATGGTTGCTGCCATAATCCCACCGGCATCGATTACGGCGCCGACGATTGGGCGCGATTGGCGGCGCAGCTGGCATCGAGCGAGGTGACGCCTATTCTCGACATGGCCTATCAGGGGCTGGGTCATGGGCTGGAGGAAGATGCGCAGGGCATTCGCACGGTGTTGGCCGCGGTGCCCGAAGCATTGATCGCCTATAGCTGCGACAAGAATTTCGGCATGTATCGCGACCGGGTCGGCGCGCTGTATGTGATGGCACCGCGCCCCGATGCGTTGCCACCCATCCTGTCCAATCTGAACGCGCTGGCCCGGGCAAGCTGGTCCATGCCGCCCGATCACGGCGGCGCGGCGGTGCGGCTGATCCTGCGCGACGAGGATATGACGCGCCAATGGCAGGATGAACTTGCCACCATGCGGGACCGGATGCGGGGGATGCGCGCGCGTCTGGCCGATGCCGGCACTGCTGGCACCGTCGATCTGCGGCCACTGGCGGATCAAAACGGCCTGTTCGCGATGCTGCCTTTGGACAAAGGGCAGATCGAGGCGCTGCGGGACGATCATGGCATCTATATGGCCGGGTCCGGCCGGATCAACGTGGCGGGCCTGCACGAAGGCAACATCGACGCGTTCATCGGCGCACTGGAAAGCGTCACTGGCGACTGACGCATTTGTCGGCTTGTGAAGTTTGCAGCCGTCGAAGCGTGTGACACCTAACCGGGGTCTTTCGTAAACAGCCTGACGGCTTCCCATCAGACATCGCGGACAGCACCGCCGCGTGTTCTGTCGAACCGGCGCAGGTGCCGCAACAGCGCGGAATTGTCGGGTTTGTGATCGATCGCCGTCATTACGCCGCGATAGATGACGGGGCGCACCAACCCCGCTTCGGCGTGCCACCGCACAGTGTCGTCCGTAACCTTCCGCCGATCGAGCTTTGTCGCCGCGATCCGCCCCGTACCCGGCGGCATCAGCACCCGGTCCCACGCGCGTGCAAACCCGTCCGCACCATCGCATCGGCGCAAACGATAGGCCGCCATGCGCGACATGCCGACGGCGCGCGCCGCCGTCGTTACACAACCTGTTATGTAAAGCTGCGCCAAAAATTCGCATTGTCGCGCAATCGTCCATCCGTCATGGCGCGCGCGGATCGGAACGGGATGGAAGAACTGCGGCTTGCGGCGGCTTAGATGGGCGGGCTTGTGTTTGCGTGCGTGAGGCATCCCGCCGCATGAGCCATAGAATGCGGATGTAGGAAAGATGGGTCAGTTACGGCAGCGCACGAAATCCCTGACCGGTTCGGATGCACTCGGGCGGTAGCGGACGATCCCGTCGGGGCGCAGGTTCAGATATATCGCTCGCTTGGCTTCGCCCGGCCCGACCTTTTCCAGAACGGTGATCGCGGCCCTGTCGCCGTCCACTTCGATGTCCGTGACCGGGCCGCCGGTTTCGAAAAAGCCGACACGCTGCGTTTCGATCGTCACGTTCTGGAATGCCGGGCCGTAATTGTAATCCTCTTCGCAGGCTTTCCGGTCGGGGGCGAACAGGCCCCTGAACCGTGCCGGCACGGTGGGCGCGGTATCGGCGGCAGATGCCGCTCCTTCATCGGCGTTCGCATCCGGTGCATATCGGCGCATGGCCGGGTCCAGCGTATTTGCCGGGCAGTGTTTGAAAGTCCCGCTTTCGCCCATACTCAATGTGAAACGATCGGGCGCGGTCGTGGTCAAACGCAAGTTCTGCGTGGTTCGCCTCTTCGTGTAGGTGTCCATGCAGTCATTCGCGATATCGTAACTGCCGCCGCTGCCAGCAGTCACCAACGTCCGGCAGTTTTTCGTCGCAGAACCGTTGAGGCCGGTGCCATCATAGATCCGCAGGCCGGCATTCGCGATGGAACCGCAATCCCCACCGGCTGTATAGACCCCCGTC
>JBASAR010000307.1:0-5316 GCA_049650705.1 Pontixanthobacter sp.
GAAGGCTGGATACGAGTACAGGCAGGCAAGACCATGGATCGCAAGGGCAATCCGCTGACGTTGAAGCTGAACGGCCCGGTCGAGGCATGGTTCGAAGATTTGGGCGACAACCCGCCGGTTGCCAAAGCGTAGTTCGCTTGGTTCAATCGTAGAGGGAAACCGCCGCCGCCATGGGATCGGTGCGGCGCGTTTGCGGCGGGATGACTGGGCGCGACATTGCCCGATGCAGCGTTCTGGTTCGCGTTGCCGTTTGGCGGTTGGCCGGCGCGGTCGGCTTCGGATGCAAGCCGACAAAGGCCTTGCGAAATTCGGGCGATATCGGTCGCGGCATATCGACGATGGGGGGTCCAGCCTGCGCAATCCGGTTCGTGGCCGCGAATGAGGGCGCGCGGTCGGAATAGATAAAACCATGGATCGGCCAGGCGGTCTTGCCCAACCCCTGGATCGGATCGTACCACACGCGTACCTCGCTCCAGTCATTGTTCGGCGAGACGTCCAACGCGCGTACGTCGTCCTCGATCTGACCGCGACGGCCGTTGATCGGCGACCAGTTCGCATGACGCAGCAGCACCGTACGCGCATCGATCACACGACTGACCGCCGCCACATGGCCCAGCCGCATGTTGCGATGGGGCTGAAACGCCATCACCGCACCGGGACGCGGGCGATTGCCGCGTGCGAAACTGCCCTCCGCCTGATCCCACCAGGTATGTGCGTCGCCATAGATCTGCACCCCCGACACGCGCCGCGCATAGGGCACGCATTGCAGATACGGGGCCAGTTCGGATCGTCCCGCATCCGCGGCATATCCGCCACCCAACGCATCCTCGGCTAGGACCGGTGTCGGGCTTGCGCCCCAAGTCATGGCGACAATGGCCAACGGCACCACAAGCCGGTGGATGGAAACAGGTTGGAATGCAATCATGGCCGCCGCCTTTCGATCATCACGGTGGCTTTGGCTTAAATCGATAAGGTTAACGCGGCGTAACCAATGACAGGCGGCGCTTGCCAACGCCCGCTCGAAGGGCCACCTGCACGCCCATCATGTTGCCCCAGATCATCATCATCGGCCGCCCCAATGTCGGCAAATCGACCCTCTTCAACCGCCTCGTCGGAAAGAAGCTGGCGCTGGTCGACGATCAGCCCGGCGTCACGCGCGACCGGCGGGCGGGCGATGCGGAGATCGCGGGCCTGCGCTTCACCATCGTGGATACGGCGGGTTGGGAAGATCAGGACGCGGAAAGCCTGCCGGGCCGGATGCGCAAACAGACCGAGATCAGCCTGGTCGGTGCGGACGCCGCACTGATGGTCATCGACGCCCGCGCCGGGGTTACGACGCTGGACGAGGAGATCGCCCTGTGGCTGCGCGCGCAGAAGGTGCCCGTGGTGATGGTCTGCAACAAGGCGGAGGGCAAGGCGGCGGAGGCAGGCATTTACGAAAGCTACGCGCTGGGTTTCGGCGATCCTGTGCCGGTATCGGCCGAACATGGCGAAGGGATCGCGGATCTGTTCGGCGCGTTGTGGCCGATCATCGGCGACAGCGAAGCGCGGATCGAAGCGGAAGAGAAAGACGCCGCCGACGCGAAAGCTGCCGACGCTCAGGCTGCGCGCGAGGCGGCCGAAGCCGCTGGCGAAGAGTTCGACGAGCCCATTTACGAAGAGATGGAAGGGCCGATGAAGCTCGCCATCGTGGGCCGCCCCAATGCGGGCAAAAGCACGCTGATCAACCGGCTGCTGGGCGAAGACCGCCTGCTGACCGGACCGGAAGCGGGCATCACCCGCGATTCCATCGCAGTCGATTGGCACTGGCGCGATCCCGCAACCGGCGATGTGCGCGACATCCGCCTGATCGACACCGCCGGCATGCGCAAGAAAGCCAAGGTCGTCGACAAGCTGGAGCGTATGGCGGTGTCCGATGCGCGCCATGCGATCGATTTCGCCGAAGTCGTCGTGCTGCTGCTGGATGCCACGAAGGGCCTGGAGCATCAGGATCTGAAAATAGCCGACATGTGCCTGCAGGAAGGGCGCGCGCTGATGATCGCCATCAACAAGTGGGATGTCGCCGAAAATGCCAGCAGCCTTTTCAACGGCATCCGCGAGGCGTTGAACGAAGGGTTGGCGCAGGTTCGCGGCGTCCCCTTGTTTGCCGTGTCGGCCAAGACCGGCAAGGGGTTGGACACCATGCTGAAAGCATCGTTCGAACTGCGCGCGAACTGGTCCAAGCGCGTGCCCACCGCCGCGCTCAACCGCTGGTTCGATCACGCGCTTGTCAACAATCCCCCGCCCGCGCCCAAAGGACGGCGGATCAAGCTACGCTATATTACCCAGGTCGGCACCCGCCCCCCACGTTTCGTCGTGTTCGGCACGCGGCTGGATGCCCTGCCGACCAGCTACGAACGCTATCTGGTGAACGGCATCCGGCGCGAATTGGGTTTCGATGCGGTCCCGGTGCGCGTCAATCTGAAAAGCCCCAAGAACCCTTTTGCGTAAACCAACGGCAAGGCTGTCCTATTGTTCGAAACCCTGTCCCTGACCGGCGAACTGATCGAACGCACATCCAGCGCGGTGCGGGTGCAGGAAATCGTCCAGCTCAGCCTGGCACCGGTATTCCTGCTGGCCGCGATCGGCGCCGTGCTGAACGTGATGAATGCGCGCCTCATCTGGATCGTCGACCGTGTAAACGGCATCGAACGGTTGCGGTACGAACACGACACCGATCGTCAGACGGAGGAACTGCCCGCCCTGCTTCAGCGGCAGAATTATGCCGAGCTGTCGGTCAATTTCAGCACCGCAGCGGCGCTGACCATTTGCCTGGTCATCGGACTGTTGTTCATCAGCGCCTTCATCCGCCCGCAAATGGGTACTGTGGTCGCGATCCTGTGGATCATCACCACGGTCGAGCTGATCATATCGCTCACCCTGTTTCTGATGGAAACCCGGCTGGCCACCGCATCCGCGCGCGACCGGCGCAAACGCAGCCGCGAAATACGCGAACGCGAAGCGCGTGACTAACCTCGGCGTCGTATCAGCGGCTGGCCATACGCACACCGCGGTCGAGCGCGCCCGGCAGCGGTGCGTTGGCGGCCCAGGCGATGCAGCCGTGGCTGTCGGCTTTTATGGTGCGACACATGGAATTGGCGTCCATACGCTGGAACCCGCCAGCGGATACGCGATAGTATAGTTTGCCGCGAACGCGGGCCTTGGTGATCACCCGCTCGAAATCGCCAAGCTGCGGATAGCGTTTTTCATAGATCGACCACGCGCGCATGGCGGATTTTTCGCTCGTGAAGGAGCCCAGCTGGATGAGATGATCGCCGCCGGCCTTCGCAACACCGGCCGTTTTCACCGCCGGTGCCGCCACATCGGCAACGGTTTTCACGGCGGACTTGGCCGGGGCGACTCGCTTCGCGGGCGCGGCTCCGGGAGTATGTATCTTTTCGAAAGTGCGCGGCGGGGTCGATGGGCGCAGATCGTCCATCTCGGTCGCGGCGGGAACAGATACCGGCACGGGCCGCGTTCCGGCATCGGTCAGCGGCGCGCTCTGGCGGACCATCGGCACGCTGACCGGCACTGCGCCGACCGGCGGCAATTCGCCGGCGGCGGCGACATTGGCGATCTTCGCACCCGCCTGCGCCGGCAAAGCCGCTTCACTGATCAGCGTTTCGGCCATCTCGGCGGTCGAAGGGTGGTTGGAAAGCGCCAGCCGCGCCGGCTGTCCGCGATCGCCGATGACCGGCGCGCCCAGCAGATTGGCGACCCGCAGATGATCGGCTTGCGGCCCGACCAGCTGCGCCCATTCGGCCATGCGCGCACCGACTTCGTTCGCGGGCACATCTTCCGCCGCCATCAATCGGGCGGCGCGCCAATTGCCCATCAGCGCGTAGGAGAAGGCAAGGTTCTGGCGCACTTTGGCCGTCGCCTGTCCACCGCGCAGGGCATTGCCCAACACATGCACACCCTGTTCGGGGCGACCGGCCAGCGACAGGGCCAATCCCAGATCGGACGCGTCGATGGCGCTGCGATACCGGTTCAGCGCGCTTAATGCTTCATTATGATCGCCCGCTGCGATCTGCGCCAAAGCGTAGCTCAACGCCGTGCGTCCGTTGCCATCGCCCAATTCCATCGCATCGGCAAAACTCTGCGCGGCGGATGGGAAACGGCCCGCTTCCATATACACCGCGCCCAACATCGCGCGATATCGGGCATTGCGCGGTTCGGCCAAGACGCTCGCTTCGGCCCGATCGATCGCTTTGCCGGTCTGTCCGGATGCCAAGGCGGTTTGCGCCTTGTTGGCCGACAGGCTTGCCGGCGGGGCGACATTGGCGGTGCAGCCAGCCAGCATGGTCGATGCGAGCGCGGTGGTCACGGCGAGCACGATGGCGCGGCTGTTGGGGGCGGGTTTCGGCATGATCGTTTCCTTACCTGTTCGGGCCTATTCGTTCGAAGCGCGCGGCGCGTCGTTCGCATCCGCCGATTTCGCATGTCGCGCGAAATCGGCGAGTTCGGGCATCGTGCCCAGCATGGTATCGAGTGCGTCGGTCACCAACTGCTGCGCGCTTACATTGCGCAAAGTGCAGGCGAGACGCAGCTTCAAATGGCGTTCCGCATCCAGCCGGAGAGTGAAGGCGGCGCGCTTTCCGCGCGAGAGGGCGGAGGCGCGGCGACGGCGGGGTGCGGCCGGTTTGGGCGTCTGCTTGGCCTCCGCATCCATGTCGGGTTCTGTCTCGACAGCGGTGTGACGGTCGGGTTCTTTCCCGTCCTGCCCGCTTAGTTTGCGCGACAGACCCTCCTGCTGTTCGACGATCGGGGGCTTGGCCGGACTTTCCGCCGGTAGACGCGCCGTATGCAGCGCAATTGGATCGCCGTGAACCGGATTGCTTTGGGCCAGTTCATCCTGCGCGGCCCGGTCGATGATCTTCGCGTCGCGTTCCGCGGTCTGGTTGGCGGGTTCCGGCGTCAGATGCAGGATCATGCTTTCCTTGGCATCCGTCTGCGCGCGAGATGGGGGCGCATCGTCTTCGCCCATGTCGTTCCAGCCCAAATCCTCGAGATTATGCGCGGCGGACCCGCCGTTGAATCCGGCGCCGAAACCGTCGCTGAAACCGTCGCCGAAACCCTCTTTGGGCATGATTGCCACCTGAGGTCGCATGGCGGGTTTCGCCCCGCCTTTGCGCGCCAGCAATCCCGAGCTCAGGGATGCGAAATTCGTATCGTTCATCATCGTCTCTCCGCTAGACCTGCCCGTATCCCTACTGCGCCACCCGGCGACCGAAGCCCCCGGACGGGCGGTGCGCCGGGGCGACCTGAGAGACGGAG
>JBASAR010000308.1:0-2261 GCA_049650705.1 Pontixanthobacter sp.
TGAAATCCAGACCGTTCGGGTTGCGAAGACCAGAAGCGAAGATCCGCGATCGGCCAGTGGTAAGATCAAGCTCGTGAATAGCGGCGCGTCCCTGTTCGGCCTCCATTCCCTTTTCACCGATATTGGAATCGGAACCGACCGCCACGTAGAGCTTGCCCCCATCGGGATCGATTTCGAGATTGCGCATCCAATGGTTGCCGGCGGCGGGCAAATCCATCAGTTTTTTTACCGGTCCAGTCAGAGTGGTTGCCCCCACTGCGTAGTCGAAGGACAGGACGGCGTCGTGGTTGGCGACGTACAGTTTACCGTCGTGGTAGGCGATGCCCGAGGGTGACGAGAGATCGTCTCGCAACGTGGTTCGCGCATCGGCAATGCCGTCATCGTTCGTATCACGCAGCAATATGAGGGCATCGGCGGATACGCCCCCCGCACCCGCGCGGCTCATCAATAGATCGGCGATCCAGGCTGTGATCCCGCCCTCCTCTTCCTTCGCAGGCGAGCGGGTAAGCGTCACGAGTATATCGCCGTTGGGCATCCGGTGAAGGACGCGCGGATGATCGAGCCCCTCGGCGAACCGGGTGACGGTCAGCCCCTCCGCCGTCGCAGGCAATTCATCGGCCTGCCAGCCGATCGGTTCGGCGATATTGACCGTCGGAATCATCTCGGCGTCGGCCTCGTCCAACAAGGGATCGCTGCCCGTGACTTGTGCCACGCGGTAATCGGCAACGTCGCCGCGCGTGACCCAGTACACAGCCGCAGCCAGCAGGATTGCAATGCCGAGGATGGACCACAGGATTTTACGTTTGATACTCATGCACCGTGAATTACGCGTCCGCCGGCCTTGCGGCAATGGTGCATCGCTCTAGATCGGGGGCATGTATGATTTCACTGCCGATCCGGACGCACCCAAACCCGAAAACTATCGTTTGCTGACCGATGCTGCCATCGCGCTGATCGAAGGGGAAACGGACCCGGTCGCGAATATGGCCAATATCGCGGCGTTGGTTTGGGAATTCCTGCCCGATCTCAACTGGGCGGGTTTCTACCGAGTGATCGACAACGGGCTCGTTCTGGGGCCGTTTCAGGGGCGACCGGCGTGTATTCGCATCGCGATGGGACAGGGCGTGTGCGGTATCGCTGCCGATACGGGAGAAACGATGCGGGTGGACGATGTGCATGCCTTTCCCGGACACATCGCATGCGATGCGAACAGCCAATCCGAACTGGTGGTGCCCGTAAGGCGCGATGGCATCGTATGCGGGGTCATCGACCTCGACAGTCCGATCCTCGCTCGCTTCGACGCGGATGATGCCGCAGGTATGAAGGAACTTGCCAAGCGGCTCGAAGGCTTCGTTTGATTGGACGAGCTGCAGGATATCATGCGCAAGTAAGCTATCAAATGATCGACCGCCTTTGGTAGCAAAGATAGCGGATCAAGTGCCCTGAACGGGTAGATTGAGAAAAACGCGAACGAATATATGAACAATGTCGGACGTCATGACATATTGGTAATCCATTGGTATCGTTGTTTAAAATTCGCCACCTGTTAGGCGCTGACATACCAGGTCCAGCTGGTCCAGCGTCCGATACTTGATAGTCACCGCACCGGATCGTGGATCGCTATCGGCCTTGATCGCGACAGGCAAGCCGAGGAATTCTTCGAGGTGGCTCTGGACAGCCGCGATGTCAGCATCGTCGGCCGCGTTGCGTGCCGGGCGGGCCTTACGCCGCGAGGTGGCGGTGGGCTCCGTCGTCGCGCGAACCCGCTTTTCGACATCGCGAACGGACAGCTTTTCAGCCACCGCCTGTTGCGCCAGTTCCTCGGCATCGTCGTGACCGATCAATGCGCGGGCATGACCCATCGATAGTTCGCCGTTCTCGACCAGACCCTGCACGCCGATCGGCAAGCTCAGGAGGCGTTGGATATTGGCGACATGGCTGCGTGACTTGTCGACCAGCTTGGCTATTGCCGCCTGGGTCATATCGTCATTTTCCGACAGTCGGTGATAGGCGCGCGCTTCCTCCAGCGGGTTCAAATCCTCGCGCTGTAGATTTTCAATCAGGGCAAGCGCCACGATTTCGTGCGTTGCCAATTCGCGAACGATGGCGGGAATGGTCTGCAACTGCGCCTTTTGCGCCGCCCGCCAGCGGCGTTCCCCTGCGACCAGGCGGTACTTCCCGTTTTCACGCGGTGTCACGATAATCGGCTGAATGACACCGCGTGCGGCAATCGATGCGGCCAGTTCATCGAGTGCGCCTTC
>JBASAR010000309.1:0-10452 GCA_049650705.1 Pontixanthobacter sp.
TCGTCACCACGGCGAACAGTCTGAACCTGCCGCAGCCATTGCTGGACCGGATGGAGATCATCCGGCTGGAAGGCTATACGGAAGATGAAAAGGTCGAGATCGCCAAACGCCATCTGATCGCCAAGCAGGTCGACGCGCACGGCCTGACCGAAGGCGAATTCACCCTGACCGACGAAGCGCTGCGCGATCTCATCCGGTATTACACGCGCGAGGCCGGGGTGCGGACGCTGGAACGGGAAATCGCTAAGCTGGCGCGCAAGAGCTTGCGCAAGATTGTGGAGAAGGAGACGGACAGCGTTACGATTACGCCCGAAAATCTCGGCGACTATTCCGGCGTGCGCAAATTCAAGCACGGCATGTCCGACGAAGAGGCGCAGGTCGGCGCGGTAACCGGGCTTGCCTGGACCGAGGTCGGCGGCGAGCTGCTGACTATCGAAAGCGTAACAACGCCGGGCAAGGGCGAGGTCAAGACGACCGGCAAGCTGGGTGAGGTCATGAACGAAAGCGTCGCGGCGGCATTCAGCTTCGTAAAGGCGCGCGCGCCGGCTTACGGCATCAAACCGTCGATCTTCCAGCGTAAGAACATCCACATCCATCTGCCCGAGGGCGCCGTGCCCAAAGACGGGCCGAGTGCGGGGGTCGGGATGGTCACCTCCATCGTTTCCACGCTGACCGGCATCGCGGTGCGGCCCGATGTTGCCATGACGGGGGAAGTGACCTTGCGCGGACGCGTCCTGCCGATCGGGGGGCTGAAAGAGAAATTGCTGGCGGCCCTGCGCGGCGGGATCTCCACCGTCCTCATTCCGCAGGACAATGTGAAGGATCTGGTCGAGATACCGGACAATGCCAAAGAAGGTTTGGAAATCCTCCCCGTCGCGCATGTCGATCAGGTGCTCGATATCGCGCTCACCGCGAAACCCGAAGCGATCGAATGGACCGAAGCGGACGATCTCGCCAGTCAACCGCTTTTCGCCAACAATCCCGCCAACGTGCCACCGACGGCGCACTGAACGGGGCGGCAAAGCGATTAAACGGGGCGGGGCGGCAACGGCTCGTCCCGTTTTAGGAGAAATTTCGCGAAATTCTGGCGTTTCGGCGCGAATTGCCTTTGACACGGCGGTGATAAGCCTCTTCAATCCCTTTCCATTGGCGGCACGAATGCCTTGCGCCGCCCGGCTGCAATACATGCACATCCTTCATGGGGGAAAATCTTAATGAACAAGAATGATCTGATCACCGCCGTCGTCGATTCTAGCGGCCTTTCCAAAAGCGATGCGTCCAGCGCGGTGGAAGGCGTGTTCGATTCGATTCAGACGGCATTGTCCAAAGGCGACGAGGTCAGGCTGGTCGGTTTCGGTACGTTTTCCGTGACCAAGCGCAAGGAATCGCAAGGCCGCAATCCGCGTACCGGTGAACCGATGACGATCAAGGCTTCGAACCAGCCGAAGTTCAAGGCGGGCAAGGGTCTGAAGGACGCCGTCAACTAAGACGCGCATCGTGTATCTAAGAAAGAGCCCCATCGGTCCAATGTGACCGGTGGGGCTTTTTCGTGCATGCCGCGGGACTGGGCGTTTCAGTTTTTGCGGGTCGCGACGGCATAAAGCGCGATGGCGGCCGCGTTCGACACGTTCAGGCTTTCGATCGCGTCGCCGATGGGAAGCCGCGCCAGGGCGTCGCAGTGCTCTGCGATATTGCGGCGCATGCCGTCCCCCTCCGCCCCCATGACCAGCGCGACCGGGCCGGTTGGAAGAGCGTCCGCCAAAGTCGTCTCCGCCTCGCCCGCCATGCCGATCCGCCAGTAACCGGCGGTCGCCGCTTCTTCCAGCGCACGGGCGAGATTGACCACGCGCACCCAAGGCACGGTTTCCAGGGCGCCCGATGCACTCTTCGCAACCACCCCGGATTCAGGTGGCGCATGGCGGTCCTGCGTGACGATGCCTGCCGCGCCGAACGCCGCCGCCGAACGCAGGATCGCACCGACATTATGCGGATCCGTAACGGAATCCAGAAACACCAACGGCCCCCCGGTGTCGCTTTGCATGGCCGTTTCCAGATGCACGTCTTCCAGAGGCGCGCATTCCAGCACCAATCCCTGATGCGGGGTATCGCGGGTTACCAAACGGGCAAGATCGGGCGCTTGTGCATATTCCACCGGAAAGCCTTCGGGCAATTCGCCGTCCAGCGTGCCGATCGCCTCGCGGGTGGCCCACAATTTCGTGTGACGCCGGTCCGGATTGTTGAGCGCCGCCTCGACCGCGTGTCGCCCCCACAAACGGACCTGTCCGGTGCTGGCCCGACCACTGCCGCGCCCACCCTGCATTCGCCCGGCACGGCCGCGCAGGGCGCGTTTGCGTTCACCCTTCGCCATGGTCGGCCGGCTGCATATGCGCGATGAAAGCGTCGTGGTTACTGATCATTGCTGCGCCATGCCAGCCGCCCCATTGACACACAAGCGCCGCTTCGCCATTGGGTCGCCACTCGGTCGGTAGCGACGCTTTTCGCGATACCGAATTGGGCGCCGTTCGGCTCCCGCCAAGCCAGTGGACAGGTGGCCGAGTGGTTAAAGGCAGCAGACTGTAAATCTGCCCGCGCAAGCGTACGCTGGTTCGAATCCAGCCCTGTCCACCACTTGCACATTCTTCATCAAAACCGCTGCGTTGATCGGCGCTATGATTCTACGTTTGGCCGCTTAGCCGATGCCAATGCGCAGCCGTAGCGCAGCGAAGGCGTGCAACGCCCGATCCGGCCCTAGCGTCACTTACATGAACCGAATGCCATGCCCGTTTCTATCGGCCAATCGTGGTGCTTGCATGCCGACGGAATACGCTCATCCAATATACCTCATGATGCAAAAATGTCGCATAGCGGGACATCCTTCGTTCTTTCCCCAGAGATGCTATTGTGCAATTCCCGATTGTGCTGCGATAGATTGTTACAAAGGCCGTCATAAGAATGGCCTGATAATGGCAGGGCAGCCTGCTTACGGGAGAGAACGATGTCGAACATGCTCTACGGGGTCAGTGCGTTCGCACTGGCGATGGCCTTCACCTCCAACGCCTATGCGCAGGACGCACAACCGGAAGGCGCGCCGGATGCGGCTACGGGCGGGGCCAGTACCGCGTTCGACGCAGACAATCCCAACGTCGTGATCGTGACCGCCAACCGCCGCGCGCAGGATGTGCAGGACGTGCAGATCGCCGTCACCGCCGTCGATGCCGTCGCGCTGGAACGCCAGGGTGTCGACAACATTCAGGAGGTGACGCAGGTCGCTACCAGCTTTTCGAGCAGTCAGGCGCAAACTTCGTCGGGTTCGGTGGTGCTGCGTATTCGCGGTATCGGGACCACCTCCAACAATATCGGCTTCGAAAGCGCGGTCGGCATCTTCATCGACGGTGCCTATCAATCGCGGCCCGGTGTGGCTCTGTCCGAATTCGTCGATGTCGAACGGATCGAAGTCCTGCGCGGTCCGCAGGGTACGCTGTTCGGCCGCAATACCTCGGCCGGTGCTCTCAACATCGTCAACAATCGCCCGGATTTGAACGAGTTCGAAGGGTTCGCCAATGCTTCCTACGGTAATTTCGATGAGATCAGCGTACAGGGCGCGGTCAACGTGCCGATCGTCGAGGATGCACTCGCATTCCGTCTGACCGGTGCATACCGCCAGCGCGACGGTTTCATCACACTCGTCGATGGCAATGGTACGCCATTCGACGATAGCAACGACGTGGATCAATATCTTGTTCGCGGTCAGATCGGCTTCGGCAGCGATGGTGGGTTGAATGGTCGCATAATCGCCGATTTCTCCAACAGCACGTCGAGCTGCTGCAGCCCGATCGAACTCTATCAGTCGCCGCTGGTTTCCGGGGGGGCATTCGCTGCCGTGGGGCTTGGCGCGACGGGTGGTAACGGCCAACCAACCGTATCAGACAACCCATTCGATCAGGCGTCCTTCGAGCGTTCGATTAACGATCGTATCGCTTCAGCCAATTTCGCACCTGTCTCGGATGTCGACAATTACGGTGTTACGGGCGAGGTCGAGCTGCCGCTTGGTGAGAATGCCGACCTGGTGTTCATCGGTTCGTATCGAAAATACGAATCGTTCGAACTGTATGATTCCGACTTTTCGGCTTTGGACATCTTCAATGTGGCGGGCGATCTTGATCTGGAGACGATTACCGCCGAAATCAGGCTTCAGGGCGATGCAGTAGATGGTCGATTGAACTACGTGATCGGCGGCTATTTTTCGGATGAGCAGATCGACCAAAGTGTTGACTTCGTGCTTGGCGAGGATTTCGGTGAACTCGTTGGCGCATTGCTGTTCCCCGCCACCGGAGGCGCGCTTGGGCCCAATCCACTAACAGTCTTCACCGGTGTCGATCCTGCAGGCACGTCCAGCACCAACCGTTTCCAGCAGGACGCCAAAAGCTATTCGATCTTCACCCACAACTCGCTCGAGCTTTTCGATGGGTTCGAAGTCACGCTGGGTGCACGATATTCATTCGAGGAAAAGCAGGGCAGCTTTAACCAAACAGCCTCCGACAATAATATCTGCCCGGCCGTGGTCGGTGGTGTTACCGGCGGCACCGTACCTGGCGCCCTGGTTCCGGCCTTCATCGGGCTTGGATGCTTCGGCTTCACGGCACCCGCCGATCTGCCCGAAGCCGCGTTCCTGCCGCTGGTTCGAACCTTCGATACGGAATTCGACGACGAAGAACTGATCTACACCGCAAAGATCGGTTATGCGTTCGATGTTCCGGTCAATGTCTATGCCAGCTTCACCCACGGGTATAAGGCGGGCGGCATCAACCTCGATACGACGGCTGCGGTTGCCGGGGCCGATCCGACTTTCCTGTCGGAAGAAGTCGACGCGTATGAAATCGGTATCAAATCTCGGTTGCTGGACAATCGCGTAACTTTAAACGTCGCGGCCTTCCACGAGGAATTCGACGATTTTCAGGTGCTGGAATTCACCGGCACTGCGTTCCAGACTTTCAACGTACCCGAAGCAATCACTACCGGAGTGGAGATCGAAACACTGATCCGGGCAAGCGACAATCTGACCGTGACCGGCGGCCTGACCGTGATCGACGCCCGCTATCCCGATGATTGCAACGGCGGCAGCACCAATGTGATCGTGGTATCGCTGTGTGGTAACGAATTGACCAACGCACCGGATATCGTCGGCATCATGGGCGCAACGTATGAAAAGGATTTGTCGGCCAATCTCGACTTCTTCATCTCGGCCCAGGCGCGGATCGAAAGCGATCAGCGGACTTCGACCCAGGCTATCGTGCCGCCGACGCAGGCCGCCTTCGATGCCGGCGGGCAGGCCGTTATCGATAACGCTCCGCTGATCATCGGCGACGTGCAGGACGGCAATATCTTCGTCAATCTGCGCGCCGGTATCGGTTCGATAGACGACCGGTTCCAGATCGAGGCCTACGCTAACAATCTGACCAACGAAGTGACGCGCGGGGTCACGTTCAACACCACCCTGCGCGGTAGCGGGGCAGCCAATTCGCGGTCTGCATTCTCGCTTCAACCGCGCACATACGGGGTGACCGTTCGCACGCGCTTCTGATACGAATTCGTCACCGAAGGGGGCCGTCCGCATGGCGCGGGCGGCCCTTTTTTTTATGCAATTGGCAAGAACTTGCCGTCGTGTAACGACCTGATTACAGGGACTGTCATGGAACCCCGATACCGCCCCGTCATTTCCGCGACCGGCCTGTTCACCCCTGAAGAGAGTATCTCCAACGCGGAATTGGTCGCCAGCTTCAACACCTATGTGGACAGGCATAATTCCGATCACGCTGCTGCGATAGCGAACGGCGATATTCAGGCACTGACCCACAGCTCTACCGAATTCATCGAAAAGGCGAGCGGGATAAAATCGCGGCATGTCGTGGCGAAGGCACCGGTGCTCAATATCGACACAATGTCGCCCCGATGGCCCGAACGCAGCGATAACGAACCCTCTGCCATGGCGGAAATCGGCGTGATCGCTGCGCGGCAGGCGATGGAACGGGCGGGCCGGGAGGCGAAAGATGTCGATGCCGTCCTATGCGCCGCGTCGAACATGGAACGCGCCTATCCCGCCATGGCGATCGAGATCCAACAGGCGCTGGGTATCGACGGGTTCGCGTTCGACATGAATGTCGCATGCTCGTCCGCCACCTTCGGCATCCAGACCGCCGCCGACTATATCCGCGCGGGAAATGCCCGGTCGGTGCTGGTCGTGAGCCCGGAAATTACCAGTGGACACCTCAACTGGCGCGATCGGGACAGCCATTTCATATTCGGCGATGTCGCGACGGCGGTGTTGGTCGAAGATGCTTCGATTGCGCCGGATGGTCATTGGGACATTGTCGGCACGCGGCTGAAAACCGTCTTTTCCAATAACATCCGTAACAATTTCGGCTTCCTCAACCGCGCCCATCCCGAAACCGCCGACGCTGCGGATAAGCTCTTCGTCCAAGAGGGCCGCAAGGTGTTCAAAGAAGTCGTGCCCATGGTCGCGCAAATGATCATGGATCATGCCGACGCGCTGGACATCGATCCGCAAACGCTGCGTCGTCTGTGGCTGCATCAGGCGAATGCGGGCATGAACAGGCTGATCGCACAACGCGTGCTGGGGCATGAGGCGGATGACGATGAAAGTCCGACCGTATTGGATACCTACGGCAATACCTCCAGCGCGGGGTCGATCATCGCGTTTCATAAGCACAGCGATGATTTAGAGCAGGGTGATATCGGCCTTATCTGCAGTTTCGGGGCCGGGTATTCGGCCGGGACGGTGTTCATTCGCCGACAGTAAGCAGGCGCCGATTTCGGACCATGTTTCGGGACGGTTTCGGGATGTCCGCTTGTTGATGATGGTATGAAGCGATAGGACCGAACGATGGCAGGCGAAATCATGGACAATGCGGGTCGCGGCGATGCGGGTTGGCAATGGCCGGCCATTCATCCCGAAGGCCGCAAGTTCGGCCTGATCGCCGGTGCCGTCGCGCTGTTTGTTACCTTCATTCTGGATTGGGAGCTGATCGGCTGGCCGCTGATGCTGTTGGCAGTCGGCGTATTCGCGTTCTTCCGCGATCCCGAGCGGGTGGTCCTGCAGGATGACGCCGCGATCCTTTCGCCGGCGGATGGAATCGTATCCTCGATCGTCTCGGTCGAACCGCCCGCCGAGCTGGTCGGGCAGGACGGGGTCGGCCATTCCGGTCTGCCCCGCGGGGAAGTGACCCGCATTTCGATTTTCATGAGCATGTTCGATGTGCACATCAACCGGACCCCGATCGGCGGTGTCGTTCGGCGGCTGGTCTACATGCCCGGCAAATTCATGAATGCGGATATCGATAAAGCGAGCGAAGAGAACGAGCGCCAGCATCTACTGGTCGAACGGGCCGATGGAATGGCCATCGGGTTCACGCAGATTGCCGGGCTGGTCGCGCGCCGGATCGTGCCGTTCGTGAAGCCGGGGGACACGGTTGCGGCGGGCCAGCGGATCGGGCTGATCCGGTTCGGTAGCCGGGTCGATATCTACCTGCCGGCGGGTACGGGATCGGCGGTGCTGCAGGGCCAGAAAACTATCGCCGGCGAAACCGTATTGGCGCGCACCGGGCAGGTCAAACGATTGGAAGGTATCGCGCAATGAATGATGAACCCAGAATAGGGCCACGGTCCCACGAAGGGGAGCCGCAGGAAAGCAAGGGTTCGCTGCGTGGTCTTTCGCTGCGTTCGGTGGTGCCCAATGCGATCACCGCCGCAGCCCTTTGTTCCGGCCTGACCGGCATCAAGTTCGCCATTTCGGGCGAATGGCCGTTGGCGATCCTGGCGATCATTCTGGCGGGTGTGCTCGACGGGATCGACGGCCGGATCGCGCGTCTGTTGAAAGGTCAATCGCGGTTCGGTGCGGAGATGGACAGTCTGGCGGATTCGCTGTCCTTCGGCATGGCACCTGCCATCATATTCTATCTGTGGACCCTGCAGTTCCTGCCGCGGATCGGCTGGTTCGCTGCGCTGGCATTTGCCATTTGCTGTGCGCTGCGACTGGCCCGGTTCAATGCGCAGATCGATATCGACGAACAGCCTCACAAATCGGCAGGCTTCCTGACCGGTATTCCGGCACCGATCGGCGCGGGGCTGCTATTCCTGCCGTTCTATTTGTGGATGGCCACCGGCGTCGAATTCTTTCGCGAGCCTATTCCCAACGCCCTGTGGATGGTTGCGATCGCATTCCTGATGATTTCGAACATCGCCACGCTTAGCTGGACTTCGATCAAACCGCGTCGCAACGTTCGGTTGGAACTGATCGCTTTCGTCGGATTGTTCTTCGCCGCAGCACTGTTGGAACCGTGGTGGTGCCTGGTTGCGATTTCGGTGGTCTATCTGATCTTCATGCCGCTGGGCATAGTGCGGTATGGCCGAATCAAGCGGCATCGCGCAGAGGCGCGCATCTAACCTTCCGCGCTGGCAGTATCACCACTTTATTCGACACCGAGCGGCGGATGGATGCGCGGTACGCGGTTGGAATGGGGTCCGCGGCGGGTTCACATATGCCGGCGTGTACCGCCCCATGAAGCAGTCGATATTTCCGCATCCCGCGCAATGCGCTATCGGACAGGGACAGCATGGCGCTAAGAAACGCCACCGCAATTACCAACGTACACAAGATAACCACCATCTTACCGCTTTCGTTTACAAACAGGCCTGTTGAAAACCTGTGGACATAATGTTGACTACGCGCCGATCCGTTTTCGGTTTCGAAAAAAGAGCGTGTTCACTATATGTTCCATCCTGTCAAGCGATTTGGCTGGGTGATTCCGTGGTGCAGGGGTTCACACTTCCTACTGGATTTGCACGACCACCGCGGCTAAGGGCGCCATTGCGATAGCCGCCGCGTTCGATTCTCGAACGCGTTGCGCTGTCGTAAATTCACATGGGCTGCGCACATACCGGTGCCGTGGGGTCACGCTCCAAGGTTCCAGCATCCCAGAGGCACAACCGGAAGGAATTCTATTATGGCGGCACCTACCGTCTCAATGCAGCAATTGATCGAAGCCGGCGCGCATTTCGGCCACCAGACCCACCGATGGAACCCACGCATGAAGCCGTATATTTTCGGCGCACGTAACGGTGTTCACATCATCGACCTGTCGCAGACCGTACCGCTTTTCGCGCGTGCACTCGATTTCGTCGAATCCACCGTACGTTCTGGCGGCAAGGTTCTGTTCGTCGGCACCAAGCGTCAGGCGCAGGAACCTATTGCGGAAGCGGCACGCCAGAGCGGGCAGCATTTCGTCAACCATCGCTGGCTCGGCGGAATGCTGACCAACTGGAAGACCATTTCCGGTTCGATTCGCCGCCTGAAAACGCTGGAAGAACAGCTGGGCGGCGACACCTCCGGCCTGACCAAGAAGGAAGTTCTGCAACTGACGCGCGAACGCGACAAGCTGGAACTCTCGCTCGGCGGTATCCGCGATATGGGCGGCATTCCCGACGTCATGTTCGTGATCGACGCGAACAAGGAAGAATTGGCGATCAAGGAAGCGAACGTACTGGGTATCCCCGTCGTCGCGGTCCTCGATACCAATGTCGATCCGTCCGGCATCGCCTTTCCCGTGCCGGCCAATGACGATGCCAGCCGAGCGGTCCGCATGTATTGCGAAGCGATCGCCGAAGCGGTCGTATCGGGCAAGGGCGGCAATGTCGCGGATTCGGGTGTGGATGTCGGTGAGATGTCGGAACCACCAAAGGAAGCGGGCGCACAGGCCAACAACGAAGCGCCTGCCGCCGCGACCGCATAATCCCTTAAAGCGAGCGGCCGCGTCGTAGGGTATGGCCCATCGGCGCGGTCGACCGCGGCTTCCAGGCCGGCAACGACCGCCGAGCCGCGCATGATACAATCTATTGAAAGGATCGAGCCATGGCTGCAATTTCAGTCGCCGATGTGAAAACCCTGCGTGAGAAAACCGGCGCGGGCATGATGGACGCCAAGAAGGCGCTGACCGAAGCCGGTGGCGATATCGAAGCCGCCGTCGATGCGCTGCGGGCAAAAGGCCTCGCTAGCGCGCAGAAGAAGTCCAGCCGCACAGCTGCCGAAGGTTTGGTCGGTGTCGCAGTCGAAGGCACCAAGGGTGTCGCGGTAGAGGTCAATTCCGAAACCGATTTCGTCGCCAAGAACGACAAGTTCCAGGAATTCGTCCGCAACACGACGAAAGCGGCCCTGGTCGCCGACGCCGACGATATCGACGCGCTGAAGGCGGCCGAATATCCCGGCGGCGGCACCGTGGGCGAGAAGCTGACCGACAATGTCGCGACCATCGGCGAAAACCAGCAGGTCCGCCGCATGAAAACCGTGTCCGTGGCGAAGGGCTTGGTCGTGCCCTACATGCACAATGCCGCGGCCGACAATCTCGGCAAGATCGGCGTGCTGGTCGCGTTGGAAAGCGA
>JBASAR010000310.1:0-10294 GCA_049650705.1 Pontixanthobacter sp.
ACGACCCCGTATCGTCGATACCCTCGCATTCCAGATGATCGAAGAAGATGCCGCCCACCCCGCGATGACATTGGCGGTGGGGGATGTAGAAATATTCATCCGCCCATTTGGAAAACCGTTCGTAATAAGTCGGGTTGTGCGCGGCACAGGTTGCACGGAAGGCGGCGTGAAAATCCGCGGTATCCTCGTCATACGGGATCGGCGGATTGAGGTCCGCGCCGCCGCCGAACCACGCCTTGCCCGTGGTCAGGAAACGGCAATTCATATGCACGGCGGGTACATGCGGGTTGGCCATGTGCGCGACCAGGCTGATGCCGGTGGCGGTGAAGCCGGGCGCGTCCGCACTGGCCCCGTTGACGGTCGCCGCGAATTCGGGCGCGAAGGACCCGCGCACGGTCGATACGTTGACGCCGACTTTCTCGAACACGGTGCCCTTCATCAATCCCTGCACCCCGCCGCCGGGCTTGGCATTGCCCGCCTCCTCCCGCGTCCAGGGGGTGAAAGCGAACGCCGCATCGCTCCCGGCCTCCCGCTCGATCCTCTCGAACTCGTCGCAGATGCGGGTACGCAGGCTTTCGAACCATTGGCGGGCCAGCCATGTCTGATCGGGATTGGTCATTCGCCCTCCATAACCCGTTCGTCACGATCCTGTCGAAGGGTTGCCTTTTCTTTTTTTAAAGGTTGTGTCGATTCTCACGACGCGCCAATAGCGTCGCATGGTTCCCCTTTCGTTCGCCTCCGACGAATTCGCGCTCACGACGTCGGGCGCCTTGTACTGGCCGCGCGAGCGCGCGTTGCTGGTGGCAGATCTGCATCTGGAAAAGGCCAGCTTCTACGCCAAGCATGGCCAGATGCTGCCACCCTATGACAGCCGGGAAACGCTGGAGCGGGTGGCGCTGGCCATTCGCGAAACGGGCGCGCGGCGGGTGTTTACGCTGGGCGACAATTTTCACGATGGCGAAGGATCGGTGCGGCTGGAACCCCATGCCGCCGGAATGCTCGCCGCTCTGACCCGCGCGGTGGACTGGGTGTGGATTACCGGCAACCACGATGCCGAATCGAACTGGCCCGAAATGGAAGCGCGCACCGGCGGCACCTTGCAGGAAGAACTGGAAGTCGCCGGCATGATCCTGCGGCACGAGGCGAAGCTGGGCGAAACGCGGCCTGAATTCTCCGGCCATTTCCACCCCCGCCTGCAGATCAAGATCCGATCCCGCCGTATCCGCCGGCCCTGCGCCGTGGTAAGCCGGGGCGAACAGGGCGGCCGTGTCGGCACCCGCATGATCCTGCCCGCATTCGGCGCACTGACCGGCGGCATGGACGCCGCCGATCCCGCCATCGTCAAGGCGCTGCAACCCGCCACCCATATCGACGCGATGCTGCCCGCCGGCGGAAAACTGGCGCAGTTTCCGTTGTGGCGTTCTTGTTAGATCCCCGCGGGCGCGGGGCATCCACCCCGTTTGCTTTCCTCGCATAAGCTCGGGCGGCCAGTCGGCCTTGCGAACCCTGACGGGTCCGAGCCATTCCAGGCTATCAACGAAGCACCGGTCCGGTTCGCCGCCATGCGGTCCGCAAGGGCGACAAAGAGTTTAGGCGCCCGTCGGCCGTCAGGCCGGGAGCCTAAGCGAGCGCATGCGAGCGCCGGCGCTTGAGGCCCAACAAAAATGCCCCGCCGCCCGCACGGTCCAGACATAAATTCCTTCTGGCTTCGTTCGCCATTCCCCCCTAAGCAGCGCGATCAAACCCATGGCATTCAGGAGATAGCCCCATAGCCCGTCCACCCCGGCGCACGAATACGCCGCCCACGAAAAGCGGCCCGCGCTACGACAATTTTATTCAGAGCGACAAGGTGCGCGTGATCGACGACCAGGGTGAGAACCTCGGCGTCATGTACACGAAAGAAGCGATCGAACAGGCGGCCGGCACCGGCCTCAACCTCGTCGAAGTGTCCCCCAATGCGGACCCGCCCGTGTGCAAGTTCCTCGATGTCGGCAAGTATCGTTTCGAAGCGCAGAAAAAAGCCAACCTCGCCCGCAAGAGCCAGAAGACGCAGGACATCAAAGAGGTCAAGATGCGTCCGAATATCGACGTGCACGACTACGATGTGAAAATGCGCAACGTGTTCAAGTTCATCGACAATGGCGACAAGGTCAAGATGACGCTGCGCTTCCGCGGCCGCGAAATGGCGCACCAGAATCTCGGCATGGACCTGTTGAAGCGCGTGCAGGATGACACCGCCGAAATCGCCAAGGTCGAAGCGTTTCCGAGGCTGGAAGGCCGACAGATGCTGATGGTGCTGTCGCCGAAATAGGCCTTGCACGGTGTCGGCTGACCTCATGCGGCTCGGGTGACCGACTTACTCACTGCAAATCGACGCCATCCAGCGTTCGGATTTCGGTGATGTTCGTTTATGAACTTCGGTCGATAGGATAGTGTTATCGATGGTGGAGGGTACGTGCATGTCCTACACCATCCAAAGCTGCTACCCGCCGGTCATGACGATTGCCGCGACATTCTCTCACGTTTGGTTGCTTGTTTCCGGTGGGTTCCGATCGGCGGCGTTTTTACCTGCAGGACCGTGTAACAAGCGGTCCATGTCTCCGGTTTCCGCGGTCTTGCGCCTGTCATGACCGCCCGCCGCATCGGCTTCCTTGTCGGCCTTGTTGCCTTCACCGCAACCCTGCTGACCATCCCGCCTGCCGGAATGCCGCGGGAGGCGTGGCTGGTCGCGGGGCTCGTCGTGTGGATGGCGGCGTGGTGGATGACGGAGGCTGTGCCGCTGACCGTCACCGCCTTGTTGCCATTCGTCGTGCTGCCTTTCGCAGGGGTGATGGACGCGGGCGAGACGGCCAGCGCATATTACGCGCCGATCCTATTCCTGATTCTGGGCGGCGCGTTCCTCGCACTGGCGATAGAGCGGACCGGGCTGCATCGGCGCTTGTCGCTCGCGATCCTCGCCAGTGTCGGCGGCGGGCCGGGCGTGCCGCTGGCCCCGGCGCGGGCGTTGTTCGCGATAGTGGTAAGCGCCGCCCTGCTGTCGCTCGCCATCTTCAACCTGTCGACCGGGCTGATCGTGCTTCTGGTCGCCGGGGCCGTGGTCGGCGGTCTGATCCTTAGCGGAGCGGAGAAGCTGCTGCTCGCCTTCATGGTCAGCGCGGCTGTGTTGTCGATGCTGATTTCGAACACCTCCACCGCGCTCATCATGATGCCGATGGCGCTGGCTGTGCTCGCGGGCGGCGGGCTGACGAAGGGCGAGCAGAATGGGCTGGCCGGGGCGCTGCCGATGGGAATCGCCTTTGCTGCATCGATCGGCGGGCTGGGTACGATCGTCGGTTCGCCGACCAACGGTATCGCGGTGGCACTGCTCGACAGTATGATCGGGTTGCAGATCGGGTTCGCGCAATGGACGCTGTACGGCTTGCCCATCGTCATCGTCGGCGTGCCGATCGCCGCCTTCGTTATCGCCAAGGTGCAGCGTGTGTCCGACCACCATTTCGATGTGGAGGCCGCGCGCGACGCCATCGCCACGCAGACCCGGTGGAGCGCGCCCGAACGCCGGCTGGTCCCGCTGATCGTCGTCACTTTCGCCCTGTGGATGACTGCGCCATTCCTCGAACCCTACGTCCCCGACGGTTCGCTGACCGACGGGACCATCGCGATCGTCGCAGGCATCCTGCTGTTCGTCATTCCGGACGGTACGGGACGTCCGCTGCTGATCTGGGCGGAGGCGGACCGCGCGCCATGGGGCGTCATCCTCATGTTCGGCGGCGGGCTGGCACTGGCGGCGGGGATGAGCGCGTCGGGTCTGGCGGAATGGCTGGGCGATGCGCTGTTGCCTTTGTCGGCCGTGCCACTGGTGGTGACCGCGCTGGCGCTGGTCGCGATGGTGGTGCTGATCACGGAGTTCGCGAGCAACGTCGCCACTGCCAGCGCGATCATTCCGGTGGTCGCCAGCCTCACCGTGGCGATGGGCGTCGATCCGGTGTTGCTTGCCATGCCTGCCGCTCTGGCCGCCAGTTGGGGCTTCATGCTGCCCGCCGGGACCGGGCCGAACGCGATCGCCTGGTCGACCGGGCGCATCGCGCTGCCTCGCATGGTCGGGGCGGGCATCGTGCTCGACCTTATCGGCATCGTGTTGATCGTCGCGCTGGTGTGGGCGATGGCCGGCATCGTTCCGGCAATCGCGTCTTGAAGCGTGCCCATGGCGATGATAATTCACGGATTACCGATACGGAGACGCGCCCCTGCGGAGGTTAGGGGCGGGCGCCGGCGGTAGCACGCAGCCCCTGCCTTCCTGGGGGTCAGACAATACAGGAAGCCGATCTATGACCGACGCTATTGATGCCACCGACAAACCCACTCCGCGCCGCAATCCGAAGCCCAAGGTCGCGACGCTGAACGGCCATGAAATGAAGCCAAGCACGCTGATGATGGGCCACGGGTTCGACCCGGCATTGTCCGAAGGATCGCTGAAGGCACCGATCTTCCTTACCAGCACCTTCGCGTTCGAGAACGCCGCGGCGGGCAAGCGGCATTTCGAAGGCATCACCGGCATCCGCGAAGGCGGGGCGGAAGGCCTCGTCTATTCCCGCTTCAACGGCCCGAACCAGGAAATCCTGGAAGACCGGCTGGCGATCTGGGACGGGGCGGAAGATGCTCTGTCGTTCAGCAGCGGGATGACCGCGATCACCGTCATGCTGCTCTCCTATTGCAGCGCGGGCGACGTCATCGTGCATTCCGGCCCGTTATACGCCGCAACCGAAGGGTTCATCGCCAAGGTGATGAGCAAATACGGCGTAACGTATGTCGACTTCCCCGCCGGCGCGACGCGCGAGGAACTGGACGCGGTGCTGGACAAGGCCAAGGCGCAGGCTTCCGATCAGGGCGGCAAGGTCGCGATGATCTACCTCGAAAGCCCGGCCAACCCGACCAACGCCCTGGTCGATGTCGAAGCGGTCAAGGCCGCGCGCGATGAAAAACTTGACTGGTCCTGCCCCATCGCGATCGACAATACGTTTCTGGGGCCCCTTTGGTCGCGTCCGTTGGATTACGGCGCGGACATCGTGTGCTATTCGCTGACCAAATATGTCGGCGGTCATTCCGATCTAGTCGCGGGCAGCATCGCGGGCAATAAGAGCTGGATGGACCCGGTGCGCGCACTGCGCAACACGATGGGCGGCATCACCGATCCCAATACCGCCTGGATGCTGATGCGCAGCCTGGAAACGGTGGAACTGCGGATGCAGCGCGCGGGCGAGAATGCGGCGAAGGTCTGCGCCTTCCTGCGCGATCATCCCAAGGTCGAGAAGCTGGGCTATCTCGGTTTCATCGAGGATGCGCGGCAGAAGGACATCTACGAACGCCACGGGCTGGGGGCAGGCAGCACATTCTCCTTGTTCGTGCGCGGCGGCGAGGCGGAGGCGTTCCGCTTCCTCGACGCGATGAAGATCGCCAAGCTGGCGGTCAGCCTGGGCGGCACCGAAACCCTCGCCAGTTGCCCCGCCAGCATGACGCATCTATCGGTCGCCCACGGTCGGCGGCAGGAACTGGGCATCGCCGACAATCTGGTCCGGATCTCCATCGGGATCGAAGACCCGGACGACTTGATCGCCGATTTCGAACAGGCGCTGGACGCGGTGTAGTCTCGGTCCATGCACATCGCCTTCCTCGCCTGTCCGGAAACCATGCCGATCGGTACGGGTTCGGGGGACGAACGGCGCGGCGATGCGTATGAGCATGATCTGATGGTCGCCGCCCTGCGTCCGGCGTTGGAGGCGCGGGGCGGCACGCTGACCGAAATCGAGTGGCGTGCGCCGGCGGCCGATTTTGCAAGGTTCGATTTGGCGCTGCTCGGCACCGCTTGGGATTATCAGGATCATGCCGAGGCGTTCGTCGCACGATTGGAGACGATCGAAGCGGGCGGCACCGTGGTCTGCAATCCACACGAACTGGTGCGCTGGAACATGGACAAGCGTTACTTGCGCGAACTGGCGGGACGTGGCGCGGCGACCATCCCGACCCTGTGGATGGACGATGCAAACGCAGCCGACATCGCGGCGGCGTTCGATAATTTCGATTGCGACAGGCTGGTCGTGAAACGTCAGATCGGTGCCGGGGCGATGGGACAAGTCGCATTCGATCGTGCGGACCTGCCTGCCAACGACTGGCATTTTGGCAGAGCGGCTATGGTCCAGCCCTTCCTCCCCGCCATCCAGCGCGAAGGCGAAGTGTCCTTCGTTTTCATCGGCGGCGCATTGAGCCATGCCCTGCGCAAGGTCGCGGCGGATGGCGATTATCGCATCCAATCCCTCTATGGCGGTCGCGAGGAAGTCTACGCCCCCTCCCCATCCGAAGCCGATGCTGCTTTGGCAATCTTGCACATGCTACCCGGCGGGCCACCGCTCTACGCTCGCATTGATATGGTCCGCGGCGACGACGACGACTTGCTGCTGATGGAAGCGGAGGCGATCGAACCCTATCTCTACCCGGAACAGGGGCCGGAGTTGGGGGAGCGGGTGGCGGAGGCTATCGAGCGGCAGTTAGGAAGTTAGATTCGTTCCCGACCTTATCGAAGCGAATGACAACGTCTCAGCCGCCTCCCTTTGCAAGAAGAAAGCCAAACATCCTATGTCCGAACGTAGGTGGAATGAGGACATCGTGACCAATAGATTTAACATCGTAAAAAGGGCTGTTGTCTTCATTTTGCTTTCGCTTGGCCTTGTCTCTACGTCAGCCAGAGCGTCAGAGCTGGAGGGCCCGGCTAGATTTTGCGGCTATTCACCGATTATCGATTTGAAGCCCGGCGAAAAGATCACGACACTACAAGGAGGAATTCATGGAGGAAGTTTTCGATGGGTAGGTGATTTCGGCTCTTTTGTGGTCCGAGGGATCGGCTGGGCCAGTCGTCCTGAGGGTAAGCTGGTGGTGCAGCCATCTGATGGGATCCCTGGACAGTTCGCTCAGCAAAAGCGAGATGGCAAATTCTTCATAGCGATTTGGAACGGTCGGCAAGGGGCCGCCTATTTCGAGTCCCCTAATCGCTTCACGGACGAACTACGAGCGGCAATAGGACGGGTGCGTTTGTTTCAAGAAGGCGAGGAACCTTTGGAGTGCGATCTGCGAACGACGTTTGTCTGGTCGATCGACAAGTAATCGCTGAACTGCGTCTCTTTTTGCAATCAGATCGAAAGCTACCGCCCTCTACCCTTTCCACACTCGTCGTTCTTCGGACTGTTTCAGCACCTCGTATGCAACCTGTATCTTCTGAAACTCCACTGCCGCTTCGGCGTCGCCGGGTTTCACGTCGGGGTGGACGGCTTTCGCCTTCACCCGGAAGCTTTTCTTGATCGCGGCGAAATCGGCGTCGGTTTCCAGTTCAAGGATTTCCAGCGCCAGCATTTCGTCGGACGATCGCGTACCATCGCCCGATCCGCCCCATCCATAATGCGAGGCTTCGGTGTAGGCGTCCGCGTCGCGCTGTTCGGTGCGTTGGCGTTCGGCGGCCTGTTCCTTGTCCAGCCCTTCGAAATAATCGTAGCCGCGGTTGTATTCCGCCGCATGTTTCTGGCAGAAATACCAGCGGTCCGGGCTGTTGGGGGATTTGGGTGCGGGGCACAGACCCGCCTCGCCGCAGCCGTGACGGTCGCATTCGCGCTGCGTCACGGTGTCGCGGCCGCCGCCATAGCCGCCCCAGCGCGGGAAGCCGAAGCTGGTCGCCCTTCCCCGCCCGGTCATAGTCGCCTGCCCCATGGAAAAAGCCCTGCGGCCATGTCGTGTGTTCGATCGCTCATCGCGCGCGAACCTAGACATGACCGCAGGGCAATGGAAGGACCGTGTCGGTCCCTAGGGTCAGTTAAATCAATTGACGATTACGCTGACCGCGCGGCGGTTCTGCGACCAGGACTGCTGATCCGAACCGAGCGCGGCTGGGCGTTCCTTGCCGTAACTGACCGTACGAACGCGGTTTGCGGGCATTCCCAAACCGACGAGGTAGTTTTTCGCCGCATTGGCGCGGCGTTCGCCCAGCGCGAGATTGTATTCGCGCGTGCCGCGTTCGTCGGTATGCCCTTCGATGGTGATGTTGAGCTGCGCGTTCTGCATCAAATACTGCAGCTGCGTTTGCAGGGCGGCGGCATCGGCGCTGTCGATATTGTAGCGGTCGGTGTCGAAATAGATGACGTTCTGGCCGCGCACGGCATTCTCGAAATGCTCCTGCGTACCGAGTTGCCCGCCCATCGGACCCTGCGACACGCCCGTATCCTGCGGCAGCGCCTGCGTGGAGGCGACGGGCAATTCGTCGGGCGCTTTCGATTTGCAACCGGCCAATGCGATGGCTCCGGCAAGAACGGTGATGGTGGCGACTCGGGTATTTATGGGGCGGTTATTCATGATTGCGTCTCCTCACGCTTGGTTGGATGCGAACCCATTTGGATTGAAACGGTGGCTAGGGCAGGATCGGCCCCCATGAGGGGTCGGATGCCGATACGGGCGTCGGCAATTTGCGTTCGTTACGACCGGTCAGATCGACCTGATACAAGGCGGTATCGCCGGAATTGCGAGTCGTTCGGAAGAACTGGACGATGCGGCCATTGGGCGCCCAGGTCGGTGCCTCGTCCTGCCAGCTATCGGTCAGGAACCGCATCTTGCCGCCGCCGGGGCTCATCACCGCAATCCGGAAATTGCCGCCCAGATGGGTAAAGGCGATCTGGTCGCCGCGCGGGCTCCATTCGGGTGTCGCCGCGCGGCCTCCGCCGAAACTAAGGCGTTTCTGGTTCGACCCGTCCGCGTTCATCACGTAGATCTGCTGGCTGCCCGAACGGTCGGACTCGAACACGATGCGGTTGCCATCCGGCGAATACGACCCGCCGATATCGATGCCAGGGGTGTTGGTCAGCCGCTCGCTTTCGCCACCCGTCGCGGGCACGCGATAGATGTCCGTATTGCCGCTGACCGCCATGGAATAGAGGATCGACCGACCATCGGGTGACCAGCGCGGCGCGAAGGTCGGATTGCTGCTCTGCGTGACCAGCGTCTGGCGGCCGGTCCCGATATCGTAGACATAGATGCGCGGATTGCCGTCCTCGTAGGACAGGTAGACCAGCTGGCGGTAGTCGGGGGAATAACGGGGGGTCAGCGCGACCGAACGCCCACTGGTGACGAAGCGGTGGTTGGCCCCGTCGCTGTCCATGATGGCCAGGCGTTTGACGCGCGCATCTTTGGGTCCGGTTTCCGCGATATAGGCGATGCGGCTGTCGAGGAAGGGCTCCTCCCCCGTCAGCGTTCCATAGACCATGTCCGCACATTTATGCGCGGCGCGGCGCCAGTCGCGCGGGGGCACGACCCAGCCCGCGCGGGCGAGTTCGTCCTGAATGGTCACGTCGTAGAGGTAGCAGCCGACGGTCAACCGGCCATCGGCGCGCGCCTGCACGTAACCCTGAACCAGCATATCCGCGCCGCGAGAGTTCCAGCCGGGCCAGGACGGGGCGGTAATTTCGGCGAAACCGGGTTTGGGCAGCGCATCCGGTCCGGTCGGTTTGAACAGGCCGTTATTCTTCAGATCGCCGAACACCACGCGGGCGAGTTCGTTGCCCAAAGCCGCCGTGCCACTGGCATTGGCGGGAGTCGCCACATCGCGATCGGTGGCGAAGCGGGGAATGGCGATGCCGAGATCCTGCATCGCGAGTTCGTTGATGACCTCCCCGCCCGACAGTCCTTCCTGGCTGGTTTCCTCGAATGCGGTCTCCACGGCGGTGTCGGGCTCGATCCGGTCGGCAGCGTTCTGTGCGTATGCGGCGGGGGCCCAGCCTGCGCAAAGGGTTGCGATGGCGCAGCTTGCCAGCAGGGTGCGGATCATAGGGTGGCTCCGAATTTCATGTCGTTGATCGTTTTCCAGGCGTTGTAGAACCGGTCGGGCAGATTGAACGGCGCTGCGGCGCGTACGGCACGCATCGCCTCCCGACAATGAATCGCCGCCTGTGTCCGGTTGGAGTCTGTTACGCCTTGGGTCGTCGCGCAACGCGGGGTGCCCGACAAGCTGCCGTTTTCGTTCAGGCTAAAACTGACATTGGTGTAAAGTTGGTCCGCATCGGCACCTTCTGGCGGTTTCCAGTGCGGGCGGATTTGTCGCACGACGCTTTGGAGCAGGCTGGATTTCGCCGCGCCGCTGATGGCGGATGCAGGCGCGCGGCTGTCGCTGCTGGTCGTGCTGGCCCCCGCGCCGTCGAACGCTTGGCTGAATTCGCGCGAGGCTCCGCCCGAACGGCTGGAAGATGCGGCGGGGGCGCTGGTGGAAGGG